>JAUZPM010000006.1 GCA_030705925.1 Bacillota bacterium | reverse complement strand
AGTACGTAGACCCGTTTACGGGTAGCAAGTAACACACTTTTGCAAGTGGCAGACCGTACCAGCGCCTTGAGGCGCCGCCAGAAAAACAGGGCTTTGCCCGCATATGAAGAACCCCCGGCTTTGCCGGGGGGTAACTATTCTAATATAATTAAGTTATGAAATAACTCTTTTTGCACCGTAATAATAAGTCTTATAGTATCCGCTGGTCATACCAGTTATTCGCACAGAGCCTCGCGGATTATTGGAATGAATGAATTTGCCGCCGCCGACATATATGCCGACGTGCTGTATACTGCTTTTTCCGGGAGCGGAAAAGAAAACAAGGTCGCCAGGCTGAAGCTCGCTTTTATCGATTTTTTTAAGTGAAGATGAGGCGTATTGGCTCTTTGCGCCTGTCGGCAGCGAGACGCCGAACTGTTTATACACATAATAGACAAGACCAGAACAGTCAAAACCCTTGGGGGTTGTCCCGCCATATATGTATTTTACGCCTAGATATTTTTTCGCATAATCGACAACCTGTTCCCCTCTGCTTTTAGATGGGGCGTCGGATGCTTTAATATAGCTGGTCGAAACATAACCAGTTTTTCCGCTTGCGCTAACTTTGTCCCAACTGTCGTCCTGACTGATGATTTCTACAGTATCTCCCTTATAAAGGTGAGATAAAACTTCTCCGTTTAGCGACGGCAGCGCTCTGAGCCGGACACCATTACCGGTTATGGTGCCAGATTTCAGGGAAGCGGCGCCCGTTGGCAGTACAGCTAAAGATATAAAAATAAAAAGGGCGATTATAAGATAAAAAACGTGTTGTCTTCGCATCAAAACCTCCTATGTTTGCCTTTTGGCAAATTAATTGGTTAGATTGTACAACTAACGCTTTCTATTATAATCGCCGGTTGTTTGTGATGTCAACGCAAACCAGAATATTACCAGAATTTCACTCTGAAAGCCTATTCAGCCAGAGCTCTTGTAAGCCAAATAGAAGCGACATCGAGTGCGTTATAAAGTCCGTCTTTTTCGGCTTTTTTTATAACCCGATCTTTAGCCGGAATGTCGGTTGAGGTGCGCTGAAGTTCTACGTGCACCTTGCCGGCGGTTGTTTTTCCGTCAACATCCTTGGTGTCTAAAACCTGCATCATGATGACGTAGTCGTCTGAAATACTGCCGTAATAGATAATATCACCACAGCGAACAAGCGGTTTTCCTCTGTATAGTAAAAAATCATCTGCTTTTTTCTTCACCTATTTCGCCCCCACCAAATACTTTAGTAAATATTAGTATACCACGATGAACAATATATGTAAAGAAAAATAGCATATTTTTGCGGACAAATAGAAAAAATGTCCACGAGTCGAATACTATCGGATTTTGCGGATACCATGTATCACCGGAGACAGTTTTTTGTAAATAAGCAGGGTAACGACACTTATGACAAGACCTTTAAAGATATTGAATGGGACAACTGCATACAAAATGTATGTGTTCACGTCAACAATAAGGGAATTGACCGACGCACATGCTTCTAATATCTTATCGATAGGCATCAGTTTTGAATAGAAAGGGATCATTATATATTTGTTTGAGAGCGAGCCCATTACAGTCATTACGGCGATTCCAAGCGAACATCCAAGAAAAGCACCCATTCGCGAATGGCGAAGTTTATAGACATATCCTGCTGTGAGAGACATCGAGCCGATGACGAGAAAGTCTGCAAGCTGTCCTACTCCTCCGGTCTGGGACATAGGAAGGTGAAGAAGGTTCTTCAGCAGTGCGATGATGACCCCAGCCCAGGGGCCGAGTGCAAAGGAGCCAATCAAAACAGGCAGGGCGCTGATGTCGATCTTGAGGAAGGACGGGATAAGCGGCAGTGAAGTCTCAAGAAAGGCAAGCACAAAGCTTATTGCTGTAAGCAGCGCCATTACTGTGAGCTTTCTCGTTGTGATAGAGTTTTTGTTCATTTTGTTCCTTCTTTCTGATAAGAACGGGGGGAAAAATAAGAAGGCCCTGTTTTGCAAGCAAAACAGGGCGCGTTTTTAAGTAAAAGCGTATACTTCTCTCATCCGGACTGTACCGTCGGCTTTGGAATCTCACCAAATCAGCTATGGCTCACGGGCTTAGAGCAAATGCTCATCACCGTCGGTAGGGAATCGCACCCTGCCCCGAAGATACTTATCTAATTTTAATAATATTATAAAGTCATTTAAGGATTTTTGCAAGACTTTATTTTTGGAGATATGAGCGGACAAGCGTTTGAAGCAGCTCATCCCTGTCAATTTTACGGATAAGGCTTCTCGCGTTGTTGTGGTTTGTAATATAGGTGGGATCTTCAGATAGAATATATCCGACAATCTGATTTATCGGATTATACCCTTTTTCGCGCAATGAATCATAAACCTGCTGCATAATGTCTTTGATTTCACGTTCTTTTTCTTCTTTGATTGAAAAGGTAATTGTGTTGTTATCGTTCATGATATTACCTCCATTCCACCTGTACCTTAGCTTAATTGTATATCAGTTAAGCTAATTTTTCAAGGGAAATTTAACAAATCAGGAGCGCAAAATGCATCCTAACTCCTTTTCAAGGCGGGTTATTATTTTTTTCATGACATTTTCTGTTTCTGCATCAGTCAAAGTTCTGTCTTCTGCCCTCAGAACAACGGAGTATGCGACGCTCTTTTTGCCGGCTTCAATCTGCTTGCCTTTATAAACGTCGAACAGGCTGCAGCTTTCCAGTATCTTTTTTGCTGTTTCGCATATAATTTTTTCAATGCTCGCAACGGGAAGTTCCTCGTCACACAAAACGGCAATATCACGGGTGACGGCAGGGAATTTAGGAAGCGGTTTATAAGTCTTATCACCGGGATTGAGCGAAAGTATTGTATTAAAATCTATTTCAGCAGCATAAACGGGCACTTCGATCTCGTAATTGTCTGCAACAGTCGGGTGTATCTGACCGATAACGCCGAGAACAGCGTCTCCTTTTGTCAAGACCGCGCAGCGGCCTGGATGATAGCAGGGATTAGTTTTGAGCGGAGCTGTCTCTACACCTTCAATACCTATAGTACGCAAAGCCTCGATGATTATGCCTTTAATAACGTAGAAGTCGCCGGAACCATACATTCCGGCTGTCAGCACCTTTTTCTCTTCCGGAAGTGTGTCGGCGTTTTCGCCGGGCAAAAATATTTTAGCAAGTTCAAAAAGCGCTGCTTTGGGATTGCGGCGGTTATAGTTCAGTGACAGAGCCTCAAGAAGTGACGGAAGTGCGGTGGTACGCATTACACTTGTATCCTCGCCGAGCGGATTTGTTATAACAACAGACTTTCTTAAGTTTGAATTTGCGGGAATTGCAAGCTTGTCGTATTCTTTAGGACTTATGAAGGAGTAACTGCACATTTCAAACAGACCTAAAGATGCCACAGTGTCAATAAGCTTTCTCTCAAGCTTCTGCACGGGGGTATATCTGCCCTCAATGCTTTCACCCTTGAAGACGGTGGAGGCGATGGAGTTATAGCCGTAAATCCTTGCGACCTCTTCCGCAACATCCGCCATGGCCTGAACATCTCCCCGGAATGTGGGAACAGTGATATTATTTTCTGGCGTTACTTCAAAATACAGACTGCGCAGAATTTTTTCCTGATCCTCGCGGCTGATGGCAGCGCCTAAAAAGCTGTTTATTTTGTCCGGCTCGAAGGGCAGGACACGGGGGCGGGAATCTGTATGGTTTATATCTATTATTCCGTCAACGACCTCGCCACAGCCGAGCTGTTCGACAAGTTCGCAAGCACGGTTTATTGCAAGTAAAGAAATATTGGGATCAAGCCCCTTTTCGAAACGGCCGGAAGCCTCGGTTCTAAGTCCGACTTTTTTAGCCCCGCGGCGAACGGTCGCGGCGTCAAAGTTTGCACTTTCAAATATGATCATGCCGGTAGTTTCTTTTATTTCACTGTTCTCTCCACCCATGACGCCGGCGATGCCGATAGATTTCTCATCATCGGCAATCATCAGAACACTGCTGTCGAGCTTGCGTGTCTGACCGTCAAGTGTGACGATGTTTTCACCGTCTTTAGCGCGGCGCACGATTATATGTTTCCCGCCTATATAATCACGGTCAAACGCATGCATTGGCTGACCGTACTCAAGCATTACATAGTTCGTTATATCTACGATATTGTTTATCGGGCGGACGCCGCTGTGCCTTAAACGCTCGCGCATCCAGCGTGGGGAAGGACCTATCTTGATATTTTTGACCGCACGTGCACAGTATCTTGGGCAAAGATCGGGTGCCTCAACTGTAACTTTAACGTAGTCATCTACGTTGCCGCCATTGCCTTTTACGACCGGCTCTTTGATATCCGCCTTAAGGCCGAAGGTTGCCGCTGTTTCACGGGCAAGACCTATTACAGAAAGACAGTCGGGACGGTTTGAGGTTATCTCAAATTCTGTTATGGTATCGTCAAGTCCTAAGGCAGATTTGATATCCTGCCCTATCTCACAGGGTTCCTCTATAATGAATATGCCGTCCTCAATTGCGTATGGAAAGTCAGAGACAGTCAGCCCGAGTTCGGACAGTGAGCAGAGCATTCCGTTTGATTCTACCCCGCGCAGTTTACCCTTTTTTATGACTGTTCCACTTGGCAGTTTTGCACCGTTAAGGCAGACGGGGATGATGTCACCGGCCTTGACGTTTTTAGCGCCAGTAACGATTTGGATCGGCTCGCCCTTGCCCACATCTACAGAGCAGATGACGAGTTTGTCTGCGTTGGGGTGTGGCGTGACGCTTAATAAGCGGCCGACAACAACGTTTTCAATACCTTCTCCGGCAGACTCATAGCCCTCGACCTTTGAACCCGACATTGTCATTCTGGCGGCATATTCTTTAGGTGTAACATCTATATCCACATAGCATTTAAGCCAATTTGCTGAAAGTTTCATTGTGAACCTCTTTTCTATTAAAGCTGTGCCAGAAAACGGACGTCGTTTTCATACAGCATACGAAGATCATCGATATTAAAGCGCTTCATTGTGATACGGTCAAGTCCGAGACCAAAAGCAAATCCGCTGTAGACCTTGGGGTCTATGCCACAGTTTTGAAGTACCTTCGGGTGAACCATTCCGGCGCCCAGTATCTCGATATAACCCTCGCCTTTACAGAGACGGCAGCCTTCGCCGTGGCAGGCAAAGCACATAACGTCCATTTCGGCGCTCGGTTCGGTGAAGGGGAAGTGATGGGGACGGAACCTGAATTGCGCTTCCGCGCCGTAAAGTCTTCTAGCGAATATTTGAAGTGTTCCTTTAAGATCGCCGAAGGTTATGCCCTTATCGACAACAAGCCCCTCTATCTGATGGAATACAGGGGAATGCGTGGCGTCGATTGCATCTGAACGATAAACCTTTCCGGGGGCTATGATGCGAATGGGGGGCTTTTGCTGCTCCATCACGCGTATCTGAACAGGCGACGTCTGGGTGCGCAGCACCACATTGTCCGAAATATAAAAGGTATCCTGAGTGTCGCGCGCCGGATGATCTTTCGGAATATTGAGCGCCTCAAAATTGTAATAATCGAGTTCGACTTCCGGCCCGTCCGCAATAGAAAAGCCCATGCCGATGAATATTTCCTCGATTTCACGCATGACCTTAGTAAGCGGATGGATCCTTCCGAGACTTCGCGCTGTGCCGGGCATAGTCACGTCGATAGACTCACTCGCAAGTCTTACGGCAAACGCCTTTTCCGAAAGGACTGCGGCACGCTCACCCATTTCCTTCTCAATCATTGATTTGATCTCATTTACAAGCTGACCCATTTTAGGTCTTTCCTCAGGTGAAAGACCACCCATCTGACGCAGAATAGCTGTAAGCTCGCCTTTTTTGCCAAGGTATTTGACACGAAGCGACTCAATATCCGCCTCGCTCTGCACTGTTTTTAGCTCGTTTAAAGCGAACTCTTTGATCTTTTTTAATTGCTCTTTCATACACACACCTCTAAATAAAAAAATCCCCGCCCGCAAAGGGACGGAGAATAAACCGTGGTACCACCCTAATTCCCGCAAGAAAGCGGGCACTTAAGAACCTTAACGCGGCAAACGGCGCAGGCTAATTTATTTTTCACCCGCGCGGCTCGGAAGCGAACTTCAATTTTGAATCAGATAAAGGCACTTTCAGCCGATGGTGCCCTCTCTCTAAAAAACGATAATCAAAATTTACTCTCTTCGTCATAACCGTTGATACATTATCCTAAAATAAATATACCATTAACGAAAAACGATTTCAAGGTCAATGTCATAATTTATATAATATTATTTGTCTATCGAAGATAAGTATGCTAAAATAGTAATAATCATTTTCATGGGGGAACGGAAAATAAATGGAATATAAAATGGACCTTTTCAACGAACACCTTATCAAGGTGAGAAAATCTTTTGGACAAAGCCTTTCACAGGCTCTGATAATAGTTACAGCAGTTTTTTCATCAGTCCTTTTTACAGTGCCTTATTTCGGAACAATCATTCCTCCGCTTTTCTGGTTCGGAGCTTATTACGTTATGCGATATTTCAGCGTTGAATATGAATACAGCTTTACTAACGGCGGCCTTGATATAGATAAGATATACGCCCAGAAGAAAAGGGTGCATGTTTTAAGCGTAAATGTCAAACAGTTTGAAATATTGGCTCCCGTAACTACGGAGACATTTGCAGCAAGAATGCAGGATAAAAATATAAAAAATAGGGTAGACGCTTCATCACATGCCAACACGGCCGGGACTTATTTTTCTGTTTTTAACTTGGAGGACAAGGGCAGGACAATATTGTTTTTTGAGCCGCCGGAAAAAATGATAAATGCTATTAAGTCATATATTCCGCGCCGGGTGGTTGACGAATAAATGTTAGAAAGGTCAGTGGACACATTGGGTTTTGACAAGGCAAAGCTTCGCACATGGGCGGAGGTTGACTTGGATGCTATCGTACACAATTTTCAGCTTGTAAGGGGGCTTGTCGGTTCTTCTAGAAAAATAATGTCTGTGATAAAGTCAGATGCTTACGGACATGGCGCAGCCGCTGTCGCCAAAAGGCTTATCAAAGAGGGAACAGACTATTTTGCAGTTGCAGACCTGGACGAGGCTCTGGAATTAAGGCAGAACGGTATAGATATACCCATATTGATACTCGGATACACAGATCCACGGTGTGCGTCCGTTCTTGCCAAAAATAAAATAGAACAGACCGTTTTTTGCAAACGGTATGCGAAAGAACTGTCGGACTCAGCGGCATTGCAGAATTGCAGTGTAACTGTACATATTAAAGCAGATACCGGAATGAACAGGATCGGGTTTGCCTGCCAGTGCGAAGAGATAATGGAAGACTGCGCAAATGAAATCGAAGAGGCGGTAAAATACCCGTGCCTTTCAGTCAAAGGGATCTTCACACATTTTGCAATCAGCGACGAACCGAAAAAGGAATTTACCAAACAGCAGTTTGAACGGTTTATTAAATTGATACATATATTGGAGATCAGAGGAGTCACATTCCCTTTGAGACATTGTGCAAACAGTGCGGCGATCATCAATTTTCCCGAAACATATCTCGATATGGTGCGCCCCGGCATTATGCTTTACGGACTTGCCCCGTCACCGGACAGCCCTTATGACAAGCTAAAACCGGCAATGACGATCAAATCAACTATTGCGTTTATTAAAACATTAAAATGCGGACAGACTGTAAGCTATGGCAGGACATATTGTGCTGAAAAAGATCTGAAAGTTGCCGCAATACCGATAGGTTATGCGGATGGATACCCCACCGCTATGTCCAGTAAAGGAAAAGTGATCGTTTCTGGCAGGCGAACTTCTGTTCTGGGGCGCGTTTGCATGGATCAGATGATAGTCGACATCTCTGATATTGACGCTTCACAGGGGCAGACTGTAACTGTTATGGGGACTGAGGGCGACGAAACGGTTTCCGCCGATGAAATCGCTTTGATCCGCGGCTGTATCAATTATGAGGTCGTCTGCGGTGTAGCACGCCGCATCCCAAGAGTATATTACGAAAATGGAAATCAGGTTTTTAGCGTTAATTATCTTTTAAAAGAATAAAAAAAAGGTCAAATTATATAAAAAAACGGTACCAATCAAAAGTTTGAAACCTTGCGTTTCTCACAAATAAGCTCATCTCTGTATAATATGTTACTGAAACACACGAATCTTAACACAAAAAATTTTTATTTGTGATTAAAATGGGCAGTGTCATGGCAAGAATAATAGTGGAAGATTTATCTTTCAATATTATTTGTCAACAGCGGAGAGTGAGCATTTGTGACTATAAAAAGAGGAGATATTTACTATGCCGATCTAAGCCCTGTTGTTGGTTCGGAGCAGGGCGGGGTGCGTCCGGTGCTGATTGTTCAGAACGATGTCGGCAATAAATACAGCCCAACTGTTATTGCCGCCGCTATTACAAGCCAGCTGAACAAATCACGCCTGCCGACACACATACCAATAAACTCAGGCAATGTCGGACTTCAGAAAGATTCCGTTGTATTGCTGGAACAAATCAGGACCATCGATAAAAAGAGGCTGAAAGAGAAGATGGGACATTTGGACGAAAATGTAATGAATAGGATCAATGAAGCTATATCCATAAGTTTCGGACTCGAAGGCCTCGATTAAATGAAACGGAGGAAGAAATGAAAAGGAAGAACAAAATACTTATTTCTGCAGTATTTTTGCTGATAATAGCCGGTATAGCTACGGCTTTTGCGGCAACTGCGGGCAGTCAAGACGATCCGCTTGTAACGAAGACTTATGTTGATAATATAAAAGCGGAATTAACTCAGATGATCAACTCTATATCTTCAAATACCACCGGTTCGACTGGAGGCACCGCTGAAAGCGGGTTCACAGCGGTTCAGCTTAATGCGGGGCAGACAGTAACAGCATCCAGCGGCGGAATCGAAGTACTTACAAGACGCGGAGATTTTGTCGCGGTAGATCCTGCGGGTGACGGGATAGTCAATCTGACATCCGGAACAGAGCACCATAACAACGAAATGCTTACGCTTCAGAACCTTTATATGATACCACGTGCTGACGGCAGGGGTGTCAAGGCTCAAAGCGACGGGGCTTGGGTGATGGTGCGTGGAAAATACACGGTAAAATAGAGCTTCATATATAATAAAACGGGATGCAGCAATTTGCTGCATCCCGTTTTTATATAATCACGCAGGCGACGCCGTTTGCCTTTAGGTGAACGGTTTTGCCAGAAATGCTCACATCACAAGGAGTCTTGTTTTCATTCCAGAGTGCAGCCATTCTTTCGGAATCAAATCTATATTCCGCCATATGCACTTTTTCGGGCAGAACGACATCAGTCTCCACTACGTATTTTCCACGATAGAAAAAGCGGCTGTATTTCCTGCGAAGATCGATCAGATATTTGATGTAATTTGCATATTCAGGCTCTCCGGCGATCCCCACAGCACGCCCACGGTAAATGGAAACATCAAACCGGTGTCCGTGTATGAAGGCAAAATTCAACTCATCTTCAAAATCGCTTCTGCAGTCGTGTATGAACCGATTGGTCATGATGGTTTCAGGGAAGGTGCGCCGATAAAGTTTCGGAAAATTAAGCTCGGCGCCCCCTTGGCCTTTCGGTCTGCGATAAAAATTGCCGAAATCACAGCCATGATTGTAGTCGACGTTGCAGGAGAAAATGTCTACTGTATTTTCCGAGCCGAGAGCTTTGTCTCCAGAGCATAGGCCGTGTAATGCTTTGAGGTTCTGAATGCGGAACCACGGATCCATATCCACTCTGCTTTTATGCTTGTGCTCGGGGTTGAAGCAGAGCCAGCATTTATGCCCTCCAATCTGATCGAAGAAAATTGAATCAGGGTTGAAGAACAGCTTTTTTTGCCCGTTTTCGAGCAGCTTATTTTGCCATTCGTCGGTTGCCTGACAAGCAAGCACAAAGGTTTTATAGCCGAAGGTTCTTAGAACGGTTCCGTTGTTTGCAAACTGATAGTGATCTTGGTATTCGTTTTCGTCTATATCGACCGAGCAGATTTTGTGACCGATCTCTTTGTAAAAATCTGTTGCCCGGTCTATCAAAATGCCATTCGTATAAAGAATTGTCCGTCCGCCCATCTCTTGAATATCTGCAATAGCTTTTTTTAGTGCCTCCTCGCCGCCAAGCGCCGGATCGGGTTCATAGATCGGGTAACCGTTATCAAAACGACCTTTCCACCAGCCGAATATCATCAACGTATCCAAACCAAACCGTGCGCCTTCCCGGTACAGGCGCGGCAGATCCGCATATTTCCAAAAAATCTCTCCGTACTGATGTTTTAAAATTACCCGCTGCCATCCAGTCATATTCTGAACCCATTCCGGCTTTGGCTGCGGGCGGCACCAAGAGCTGTGAGCCCAATTGCCATATATGTCAGAGCCGATCTTCCAATTCCCTTTTCTGAGAGCCACGACAGAATGCCCGCAGGAGATTGTTTCACCTGTTTTTGCGAAGGGGTAATGCGCAACTCCTGAAACAAGACGGGGTGATTTTCCTCTGGGGCTGATTCCGCTAAGAAGCGAGCAGATCCGCATCTGTTCGTCATGCCGTCCGATATAGAGAAAATGACCGCCGCTTTCTAAACCGAACCAAGCCATTGAAGCGGGACGTGGGTAGAGGAGAGGCGACCAGATTTCGTTATAGTCCGCCGCCATGTATTCGGTATGGCCGCTCTCAAGAGCCGACCAGGGATTTTTCATCCGCTCGCCGAGCCCCAAAGGACGGTACAGAACATCGTTTTCACGATCTTCATCACAGGCACATGTGAAATCAAAAAAAGGAAACTGGACTTCGTTGACGCGGACGTCCTCTTTATTCTCTACATCAGCCCAGAATTCAAGAAGACCCCCGTTTTTTGCTATATGCAGTGTAAGTTTAACAGCAAAGCACTGCCCGTCATTTGCGGTGACTTTGTCATAATGCACGATTGTTTCTTTTCCATTGGTTCTTACTGTTCCCGTCTGCCTCGAGGATTGTATCAGTATTTCCCTGTAGTACCCGTCATCCAGATGCAGACGCCAAAAGTCGGCGTTTTCGTTATTTCGGAGCGGAAGTCCCTGAGCGCCCCAAACAATCCGGTTAGCATCATCATTGATCTGAAAAGTGAGTATGTTTTTTTCTAACATGTTGCCCTCCTCTTTGTTTGCTATTTTGGATTCAGTATATCACGGAGCTAAACATAGACAAATGCACAGAAGGCTTATTTTGTAGTACAATATTAAACAACCGTATTGAAATATTATAATATTTAATATACAATATACACTATAAAAAAATGGAATAGTGGAAAGAATAAATGGAAAACTTGTTGTATAATATTAACCTGTCAGAACTTCCCCAGACCTTGATGCTGGGGAGGATACGCCAGCCTCTCGGTTGGAGGAACACGGGAAGGAATGCGCCGGCGAATATGTTGATTCTTGTTACAAACGGCAGTATTTCCTTTTGTGAATGCGGGGAAACTAAAAATTTGACACCAGGTGACTGCCTGCTTCTACCGGAGGGAAAGTTTTATACAGCCGCGTGTAGGGAGGAAGCATGCGAATATATTTTTATACATTTTTCTACTATCCGGCCGATACAAGCCATACCGCAGGAATCGGCTGCAAAATTCATGGGAGATCTGATCGCCCAGCAGACTGCATTTCGAGGGAAATATCCATATTCTCTTCCCCCGACGGCTTATGACGGCGTTTTCCTGCGTCCAAAAACTTCGTTGGGACAAAAAGAGGATGCGGCAATGCTGCTGATCGTCAAGTGTGAAGGATATCGCTTTGAAACAGGAATAAACCGCAAACTTAAGACGGATCTGTGTCTTGCAGAGCTTCTTCTGCTCTTAAGCGTACAGCAGGTGGAAGGTCTGTCGGCTCCCTCATCGATTCCACCCGCACTTTACAAACTGCTGACCTTAATTCAGATGAATTACAGCCGCGCGCTTTCCCTTCAGGAACTGAGTGATACATTTAACTTGTCGAAGCAATACATTATTAGGTTATTTAAACAGCATCTCGGGTGTACGGTAACGGAATACATCAACAGCATCAAGCTGTATCACTCTCTGGAACTACTGAAATATTCGACCCTGACAGTCGGCAAGGTTGCCGAGGCGCTTGGTTACAGCAGCACGTATTACTTTTGCAGGCTGTTTAAAAAAACCTACCACATGACTCCAACCGAATATATGAAATCGGAAATGGATTCGGGCCTGCCGGGTGGGGCATTACGAAAAAAATAACAGCTTGCCGGTTAATAGGCAAGCTGTAAAAGATATACCTTTATCTAAATACTGTCTCTCAGCGCTTTTGTAAATTCGCCGACTGAAGTGACAGCTTCGTCTGGAGTTTTTGCCGTCGCCACTTTGTTGACGACTGCGCTTCCGACGATCACACCGTCGCACAGGTGTTTTACATCCGACGCCTGCTGTGGAGATGATATGCCGAATCCGATGCAGTAGGGGATGGGGCAAACGGACTTGATGTCTGCAAAAAAGCCCTCAAGGTCTGTATCAAAGCGGCTTCGCATGCCGGTTACGCCGAGGGATGACACGCAGTATAAAAACCCTGTCGAGCTTTCACATATCATTTTGAGCCTGTCATGCGAGGTCGGCGCGACAAGGGAAATGCGGTGAACGTTATAGCGCTTTGCGTAATCCTCGATCTCATCTTTTTCCTCAAACGGTATGTCGGGGACGATGACGGCGTCTATGCCCACCTCGGCACATTTGCTGAAAAATTTTTCACTGCCGTAAACAAGGATACTGTTGTAATATAAAAGGTAAAGGATAGGAACCTGCGTAACTTTTCGCAGGCTTGAAACGGTTTCCATTATTATATCGAGATTTATTGTGTGCTTGAGCGCCCTTAGGTTTGCCGCCTGTATGACCGGCCCTTCCGCCATTGGGTCTGAAAACGGAACGCCTAGTTCGATTATATCTGCTCCGTTTTTCTCCATTTCAAGCACTAAACGCTCTGTGGTTTTGATGTCGGGGTCGCCCGCGGTAACGAAGGTTATAAGCGCTTTCTTGCCGGATGCTTTAAGCGCTTTGAATTTTTTATCTATCCTATTCATTGATATTTACCCCCATGTATTTTGCGACTGAGTGCACATCTTTATCTCCGCGCCCGGACAGGCATATGACCATTATGTCGTCCTTTGAAAGCTTCGGTGCCATTTTCATTGCCTGGGCAACCGCATGAGCGCTTTCTATAGCCGGAATGATGCCCTCTATTCTGGTAAGGTATCGGAACGCGTTAACCGCTTCGGCGTCTGTTATCGGGTAATACTGAGCTCTGCCGGTTTTGGCAAGGTATGCGTGCTGGGGACCGACACCTGGATAATCGAGCCCCGCGGAGATGGAATAGACAGGCATTATTGCACCGTATTCGTCTTGAAGGTAGAGAGACTTAGTACCGTGCAGGACTGCAACCGTCCCCTTTGTGATGCTTGCGGCATGTTTATCGGTATCTACGCCGAGCCCTGCGGCTTCTGCACCGATAAGATGGACGGAAGGCTCGTCGATGAAATCGCAGAAAGCGCCTATTGCGTTGCTGCCCCCGCCGACACATGCAACGACATAGTCCGGCAGACGGTGGGTTTTGCTGTAAAGCTGCGCTTTTATCTCTTTGCTTATGATACGCTGAAATTCTCTTACAATGGTAGGGTAGGGGTGCGGCCCTATTGCGGAGCCGAGCACGTAAAAGGTGTCGTCAGCCCTTGCCGCCCATGTGCGGATAGCCTCGTTAGTGGCGTCTTTGAGGGTTGCGGTGCCGCTTGTGACGGGCGTGACTTTTGCACCGAGCAGGTTCATGCGGAAAACGTTAAGCTCTTGACGGCGTGTGTCCTCTTCGCCCATAAAGACTTCACATTCCATATCGAAAAGTGCGGCGGCGGTCGCGGCGGCAACTCCATGCTGTCCTGCCCCTGTTTCGGCTATGATCTTTTTTTTGCCCATCCGCTTTGCAAGCAGAGCCTGGCCTAAAACGTTGTTTATCTTGTGCGCACCTGTATGATTTAAATCCTCACGCTTTAAATATATTTGAGCGCCGCCGAGATCCTTTGTCATACGCTCGGCGTAGTAGAGAAGCGACGGTCTGCCCGCGTACTCCCTATAATAAAAATCAAGTTCCTTTAAAAAGTCTTCATCCTTCATCGCCGCATTGAATTCACGTTCCAGATCGTTCAATGCGTGCATCAGTGTTTCCGGCGCAAATACGCCGCCGTATTCGCCAAATCTCCCTTTACTGCCCATTATGACTGCACCTCTCTGATATTATTAATACATTGTTTTATTTTTTCTTCATCCTTAAAACCGTCTGTTTCCGCGCCGCTGCTTATATCGATACAATAAGGTGAGAAACGCTTAACGGCATTGGCGGCGTTTGAATGATTTATGCCGCCAGCTATTATTACCCGGTCGGTATATGAAATATTGATAGCGTTCCAGTCGAACGTTTGACCTGTACCGCCGTAAACGCCGGGGGAAAACGCATCGAGCAAGAATCTGTCGGCAGGTAATTTAAAAAGCGTTTTCTCAGATATGCTGTCTGATACTCGGATGGCTTTCCATATTTCCTTGTCCCAATGTTTTCTTAAGTTTGAAATATATCCGGCATCTTCGTCGCCATGAAGTTGAATTATATCAAGTCCCGCAAGCCTTGCGGTTTTTAATATATCTTCTACGGGACTGTTCACAAAGACGCCGACGGATCGAATATTGTGATTTAATGCAGATATAAGCTTTGAAGCGGTGTCGGCGTCGACCTGACGGCGGCTTTTTGCAAATACAAACCCTGCAAAGTCAGGTATATGTCTGTTTACCGCTTCAATATCCGCCATGCGGGAAAGCCCGCAGATCTTAACTTTAGTCATGATCGCCGCCTCTTATTGCAAAGACGCCCTCCGTAACGCTTGCATATCTCATAAATGCCTCTCCAACAAGCGCAGCGTCGGCTCCGGTCGATTTAACATAAATCAGGTTAGCTGAAGTTAATATACCGCTCTCAGCGACAACCGTTACTGAAGAAGGGATAAGTTTTTTCAGCCTTGCTGTCGTGTTGAGATCGACGCTGAATGTTTTCAGATTCCTGTTGTTTATCCCGATGAGTGGGGGATTTACACGAAGAGCTTTTTCAAGCTCCATTTCATCGTGTACCTCGATAAGGGGAGTAAGTCCGAGAGATACGGCTATGTCGTAGAATTCTTTCAAGTCCGCATCACTGAGCAGAGCCGTTATCAGAAGAACAGCGTCCGCACCGAGCAGATATGCTTCGTATATCTGATACGGCTCGATTATAAAGTCCTTGCGGAGGAGGGGCTTAAATGAAATTTTGCGTATTTCCGATAAGAATGTCGGACTGCCGAGAAAAAAATCCTCTTCGGTGAGCACTGACAGAGCCTGAACGTCGCTGTTCATATATTCGTGCGCTATTTCAAGATGGTCAAAATCTGGGCGGATAAGCCCTTTTGAGGGAGAGGCTTTTTTTACCTCACCTATGAGAGAGATCCTGCCGTCCTGCTTTAAAGCGCTTGAGAAGTCAAGCGGTGTACGTGAAAGAGGGAAGCATTTTGCCTTTATTTCGTCGAGCGAATAGGGCTTGTTTTTTAAACGCTCGGCCTTTTTTGCGGCGATTGTATCTAAAATCATAAATTCCCCTTATATCTCGTTTGTGAATTTGACGACCTCTTTAAGCTTGCCAAGTGCTTTTCCGCTGTCTATTGCCTCAGCCGCCGCCTTGATGCCG
The DNA here is from genome assembly GCA_030705925.1 of Bacillota bacterium. Lineage (NCBI taxonomy): Bacteria > Bacillati > Bacillota > Bacillota bacterium. The sequence continues at coordinate 37,884 of JAUZPM010000006.1, read as the reverse complement.
TTTTCGAGCGAGTCTGCAAAGCCTGCTATATAAATTGCGGCGCCTGCGTTCATTAGAACGGTATCTCTTTTTGCGCCCTTCTCGCCACCGAGTATTGAAAGGGTGATGGCGGCATTTTCTTCTGCTGTGCCGCCTTTAATATCGCCAGCACTCGCATCATGGAAACCAAGGTCAGACGCGGTGATAATATAATCAAAGATTTTACCGTCTTTGATCTCGGAGACTGTGTTTGGCGCGGTAGTCGTCAGCTCATCAATGCCCTCACAACATAGAACCATGCCGCGTTCAACACCCATATTCAGCATCACGTTAGCGATAGGATGGGTTAGCGTTTTATCGAACACGCCTATAACCTGCCTTTTGGCATCTGACGGGTTTGAAATAGGACCTAGAATGTTGAACACACTGCGTATGCCGAGCTCACCCCTGACGACTGAAACATTTTTCATAGCCGGATGAAATGTACGAGCAAACATAAACCCTATTCCGCACTTCTCAACGCAGAGCTGAACTTTTTCGGGCGGCAGCATTACGTTTATGCCGAGAGCTTCGAGTACGTCTATGCTTCCGCTGCGGCTTGAAATGGCTCTGTTTCCATGTTTGGCTATCGGCACGCCTGCGGCTGCGGCAACGAAAGCGGCTGTGGTCGAAATATTGAATGTGTTGACTCCGTCGCCTCCTGTGCCGACTAAGTCGATATATGCGTTGACGTTTGGCTGTATATGGGTCGCTTTGTTTTTCATTACCTGGGCGCAGCCGGTAATCTCCTCGATCGTTTCACCCTTCATGCGCAGAGCGGTTAAAAATGCGCTGATCTGAGCCGGAGTAGCTCCGCCACCCATCACCATATCCATAGCGCCTATTACTTCTTTACGGGAAAGGTTTTCACCTGTTACAAGCTTTTGAATAGCAGTTTTTATCATGATTATCTAACCTCCAGAAAGTTTTTTATAATTTTGATACCATTATCAGTCAAAACAGATTCGGGGTGGAACTGGATGCCGAAAATAGGATATTCTTTATGCCTTATTCCCATTATGCAGCCGTCCGGGCTATTTGCCGTGACTGCAAGACAATCGGGCAGTGTCACAGGATCGATAACAAGGGAATGATAGCGGCCGGCACGTATCGTATCGGGCAGACCCTTAAAAATTTCAGTTTTATTATTGATTGTTATATCGTCAGCCTTGCCGTGCATTATCTGGGGCGCTTTGACTATAAGCCCACCGAAGGCTTCACCGATAGCCTGATGACCAAGGCATACGCCGAGCATCGGAATCTTCGAGTTTGCTTTGATAAGGTCTATACAGATGCCTGCGCCTGCCGGATAGCCGGGGCCGGGGGAAAGCACGATATGCGACGGGTTTTCGGAAAGCACCTCTCCGGGGCTGAGCTTGTCATTGCGGTATACTTTTATGTCAGGATTTATGCTTCCTATATACTGATAAAGGTTATAGGTGAATGAATCGTAATTATCGATTATAGTTATCATATTTTCCTCCTAGTCGGTGATTTCTCCGGCCTCTTCGATTGCCTTAAAAATCGCGGCAGCTTTGTTTAATGTCTCTTCGTATTCGGTTTCGGGAACCGAATCATAGACGATACCCGCGCCTGCGCCTATATAAGCGTGTTTGTCTTTGAATACAGCGGTTCGTATCGTGATGCAGCTGTCAAAGTTGCCGTTAAAGCCGATATACGAGATAGCGCCTCCATAGCAGCCGCGTCTTACAGTTTCAAACTCGTCTATTATTTCCATTGCTCGAACTTTCGGGGCGCCCGACAGAGTACCGGCAGGAAGCGCGGCACTGAGCGCGTCAAATGCTGTTTTACCGGGGCAAAGTCTACCTTCGACGTCGCTTACCATATGCATGATGTGCGAGAAGCGCAGAATATATTTGAAGTTTGTAACCCTGACTGAACCAAACTCTGAAACCTTTCCGATATCGTTTCTCCCGAGGTCAACCAGCATCACGTGTTCCGCATTTTCTTTTGGATCTTCTTTAAGCTCAGCCGCCAAAGCATCGTCTATTTCCTGTGTGGTGCCGCGCTTTTTCGATCCCGCAATGGGGCTTGTTTTGACAACGCCATTCTTTACGCTTACGAGAAGTTCGGGCGAAGAGCCGGCAATCTGATAACTGTCAAATTTAAGATAGTACATGTAGGGGGATGGGTTGATCACTCTCATTGCCCTGTAGACATTGAGCGGATCGACCGATATTTTCGCCGAAAAACGCTGTGCCAGCACGACTTGAAAGATATCGCCGTTTTTTATATACTCCTTGGCGCGTTTCACGATATCGCAGTATTCGCCGCGTGTCATACTGCTTTTGATAACGGGGAAATCACGGTATTGAACTGCGGCGGGCTGCTTTTTAACAAAGCCGTCCAGCTCGCTTTTGATCTCTGAAATGCGGCGTTGTGCCCTGCTGTACTGCGTTTGAAGGTTGCCTGTTTTGTGAAGGTTCACGATTATGATGATTTTCTGCTTTAAATGGTCGAAAGCTATTATCTCATCCATAAACATAAAGTGTATCTCGGGCAGATTAAGATCGTCATGGGGAGGATTCAAAAGTTTTTCAAACCGGCGCACGGTGTCATAACCAAAGTAGCCGACTGCGCCCCCGCTGAAAACCGGAAGTTCAGGTAAGGAGGGGGAACGGTATTTTTCGCAAAATTCCCGAAGCTTTGAAAAAGGATCGCCGGTATACTCGGTGACCTCACCGTCTGCGTTTGTGATTTTAATGTTATCGCCTTTGCTCTGGAAAGTGAGAAAAGGATTGCGGCCTAGAAATGAGTATCTTGCCATTTCCTTTGAGCCCTCGACACTTTCAAGCAGGAAACAGTAGTGCTCGGATTCGATTTTTTTAAATACACTTATCGGCGTTTCTGTGTCGGCGTAATACTCTGCGCAGACAGGAATGATATTGAATTTTTCCGAAAGTTTGCGGACATCCTCTAAGTTTGGATAGAACATCTCAAACACTCCAATCTAAATTTTTTATTATTAACCGCCGATCTTGGGAAAGTTAAATGTAAATTTCTGCAATGATGCTGCGGAGAATTTTAAAATAAAAAAAGCTTGCCCTTAAACGAATTTAAGGGCAAGCTTATAATTTTAATTATAAAAAGCCTGCGGTACCACCTTAGTTGGGTATAACAATACCCGCTTTGCAGATGCAATCACATCCTCACCCATGTAACGCTGGAGAAGCGTTGGGGTCTACTTGCCTTGCGGCGTTGGTCCCACCCTCATCAGTCCAACGGCTTATGTGCATATCAATGCCGGTTCCCACCACACCGACTCTCTGCGAATGCTTTTGCACGGCCACTCTGAATCAACGGTTTAATTATTAATTTCTCATATTATAACAGAGATAATATTACTTGTCAAGAATTATCTGTAAATTATTTCATCACGCTTAGGACCGTTTGACACCATCTTTACAGGCACGCCGATCTTTTCTTCGATATATTTGACGTAATCCTGTGCTTCTTTTGGAAGCTTGTCAAATTCTTTGATGCCGCGGATGTTGGTTTTCCAGCCGGGCAGGGTTTCAAAAACGGGTTTTGCCTTATATTGAAGAGATGTAACCGGGAACTCGTTATAGATTTTTCCGCCTACGTCGTAAGCAACGCAAACAGGGATCTCATCCATATAACCCAGGACATCGAGACCGGTTATAACAAGCTCAGTCGCGCCCTGCATACGGCAGCCGTACCGTGTGGCGACTGCATCGAAGTAACCGACGCGTCTCGGCCTTCCGGTTGTGGCACCGTATTCGCCGGCGTCACCGCCGCGGCGGCGCAGCTCCTCAGCCTTATCGCCGAACAGCTCGCTTACAAACGGACCCTCGCCGACAGCGCTTGAATATGCCTTTGTGATAGAGACGATTTCTTTTATTTCATACGGGGGGATGCCAGCGCCGACTGCGGCATAACCTGCAAGCGTTGATGATGAAGTAACAAACGGGTAAATGCCATGGTCAGTGTCTTTGAGTGAGCCAAGCTGTCCCTCGAGCAGTATGTTCTTACCTTCTTTTATTGCATTATATAAAAACAGCGATGTATCAGCGACATATTCACGGAGCAGCTCAGCATAGCGATGCAGCGTGTCCATGACCTCTTTTGCGTCGATTGGCGGTTTATTATACAGATTTGTAAGGGTTATATTAAGTTTATCGCAATAACGTTTTACCTTGTCCCCAAGCTCGTCGTCATAGTAGAGCTGCCAAACCTGAATGCCGACTTTGGAATACTTATCAGCATAGAAAGGCGCTATTCCGGATTTGGTTGAGCCAAACGCTTTGTCGGCAAGACGAGCCTCTTCATAAGTATCGAGCAGAACATGATAAGGCATAAGAAGCTGAGCTTTGTCAGAGATCATAAGCTTAAATTTTACTCCGCTTGTGCGGACATGCTCAATCTCTTTCATGAGATAATCGACATTGAGCGCAACGCCGTTTGCGATTATGTTTGTTACGTTTTCGTTGAAAATGCCGGACGGAATTTGGTGCAGGGCAAATTTCCCAAACTCGTTTATAATTGTGTGACCGGCATTAGATCCTCCCTGAAAACGGATGACTATATCGGCATGACCGGCGCACATGTCGGTGATCTTGCCTTTTCCTTCGTCGCCCCAGTTGGCGCCGACAATTGCTTTAACCATAGTTTAACCTCCAACGAACTAAATCAAATTGTGAAACCATGCATTATTATACATATTTTATTATAGTAAAGCAAGAGTAAGTTGCTTTAGACAGGAAAAAGACCGCCCCGTTTTGAGACGGCCCTTCTCCTTGAGTATAGTATATGAATGGGAAGCAGGCTAATTTAAATGCCGGGGAATATAAAAAGACGTGTTAAAGCAGCTGCTTTAACACGTCTTTGTGTCAATTTAATTATAGATTATTCTTATACTCTGAAAAGAAGGTCTCCATAGGTTGGGAATGGCCAGTATTTTTCAGCAACAAGCGGCTCGATTGCGTCTGCAGTTTCTCTTAATGTGCTCATAGCCGTAAATACCTTTTCTTTGTAGAAGACGGCTTTCTTGTCAAATTCGTCAATATTTTCAGCCTTTTCAACTGCCTTTTCAAGAGCTAAAATATCCTTATACAGTTTTCCTGCCAGGGTAGAAAGCTTTTCAATAACAGCATCTTCTGATGAAGTGTCTGCTTTGCCGCCGATAGCCTTCAGGGTAGCAACTGTATCAGCAAGAACTTTTACGTATTCAGTTGTTGCAGGAAGTATTTCTCTCTTTGCGATTTCAAGTGCTGTAAGAGCTTCGTAGTGTATTGTCTTAGCATAGTTTTCCATGACGATTTCATAACGTGAATACATCTCAGCTTCTGTCAGAATCTTATGCTTTGTAAACAGGTCGATGTTCTTCTTATCAACAAAATGAGGGAGAGCTTCAACTGTAGATTTCAGGTTTAGAAGACCTCTCTTTTCAGCCTCAACGACCCACTCATCAGAATAGTTGTTGCCGTTAAAGATGATGTTTTTGTTCTCCTTGATGGTCTTCTTAATGAGAGCATTAAGCTCTTTTGTGAAATCTGTTGCTTTTTCAAGCTGATCAGCAAACTGAGAAAGGATCTCAGCAACCATTGTATTTAAGACAAAGTTCGGGCCGGAGATGGAGAATGTTGAACCGACCATTCTGAACTCGAATTTGTTGCCGGTGAATGCGAACGGGGAAGTTCTGTTTCTGTCGGTAGAGTCTTTCGGGAAGGTTGGCAGCGCATCAACTCCAACTTCCATGAAAGTTTTGTCTTTCTTCTTATAAGGAGTGCCGTTTTCAATTGATTCAAGAACAGCGGTCAGTTCCTCGCCGAGGAAGATTGACACGATTGCCGGAGGTGCCTCGTTAGCGCCCAGACGGTGATCGTTTCCTGCGTTAGCGACAGAGATTCTAAGAAGATCCTGATACTCGTTTACTGCTTTGATGACAGCACAGAGGAAAAGTAAGAACTGAGCGTTTTCCTTTGGAGATTCGCCCGGCTCGAGCAGATTCATGCCTGTATTGGTGGATATGGACCAGTTGTTGTGTTTGCCGGAACCGTTAACGCCTGCGAACGGCTTTTCATGCAGCAGGCAAACAAGACCGTGACGGTCGGCGATTTTTTTCATAATGTCCATAGTAAGCTGGTTGTGGTCGGTTGCGATATTTGCACTTGTGAAGATAGGAGCAAGCTCGTGCTGAGCGGGAGCAACTTCGTTATGCTTTGTTTTAGCAAGAACGCCAAGCTTCCAAAGCTCCTCGTCAAGATCTTTCATGTATGCAGAAACCCTTGTCTTAAGGCTGCCGAAATAATGATCCTCCATCTCCTGACCTTTTGGAGGCATAGCCCCGAAAAGTGTCCTGCCGGTGAAAAGAAGGTCTTTTCTCTTTGAAGCAAGTTCTTTGTCAACAAGGAAATATTCCTGTTCTGGACCAACTGTGGTTGTAACTCTTGTTACCTCAGTATGACCAAAGAGTGCAAGGATGCGCAGAGCCTCTTTATTTATTACTTCCATTGAACGAAGAAGTGGGGTCTTTTTGTCAAGCGCTTCGCCGCTGTAGGAGCAGAAAACAGTCGGTATGTATAAAGAACCATCTTTTACAAAAGCGTAGGAGGTCGGGTCCCATGCAGTATATCCTCTGGCTTCGAAAGTTGCGCGTAAACCGCCGGAAGGGAATGAAGAAGCATCTGGCTCGCCCTTTATGAGTTCTTTTCCGGAAAACTCTGTGATTACAGATCCGTCTTTCATCGGAGAAATAAAACTGTCATGCTTTTCAGCCGTAATACCTGTCATAGGCTGGAACCAATGGGTATAATGGGTGGCTCCCTTTTCGATAGCCCAATCCTTCATCGCATTTGCAACAACAGTTGCAACGTTGCTCTCAAGGGGTAGGCCTTCGGTGATCGTCTTTTTAAGAGCCTTATAGGTATCCTTTGGAAGTCTCTGACGCATTATGCTGTCATTGAATACATCCTGTCCGAAAATTTCTTTGATGTTTACGCATTTACTTTCATTCATATTAGCATCTCCTCAATAAAAATCGTGAGTGTATTTTAAAAAAAAGAGCGCCGTGTGCGGTTACACACAGCGCCATTGCTGTTATGCTAATATGATATTACTGCCAAAAAGCAATGTCAACAGTTTTTTAATAAAATTTTGGTTTTCGTGCAAATTGTTCGAATATTTATAAAATTTGGCGCTATAAATCTACATTATTATGTATAAAAATAAATAATAGTTGTTGACATCCCTAATCTCTACAAGTATAATATCATAGAGGAACAAAGACGTTCTGAATCGCGCTTCCTAAGCGAGGGTTTGGAGCGCCTTTTTTTATCTCCGAAGAATAAAACATGGAGATAACTACCACAAATGGGAGGAACCACGTGTGCTTAAAAAAGAAGGAGAAATCAGAATACCATCAGGCTGCGCCATTTCCGGCTTTATAAGCCGAAACGGTAATCGTATCAGCGGTGACAAGATCGTTGAATCTATCGCTGTTATGCATGACCGTTCAAATGGCCTTGGCGGCGGCTTTGCTGGATACGGCATATATCCGGAGTATAAAGATCAGTACGCATTTCACATTTTTTATGACGACCAGAACGCTAGGGTGGAAACGGAAAGATATCTTGAAAAAAACTTCGATGTTGCAAATTCCAGCCGTATACCTGTGCGTAAAAACAAAAATATAAAGAATGAACCGCTCATTTGGCGCTATTTTGTAAATCCGCTGCCTAAAAAGCTGCGTGACGAGCAGACTGACGAACGTCAATATGTCGTCAACAAAATTATTGAAATAAATGGAAGCATAAACGGAGCTTATGTATTTTCCGGCGGAAAAAACATGGGTGTGTTCAAAGCAGTCGGATTTCCTGAAGATGTCGGCGATTTCTACCGTCTTGAAGAGTATGAGGCTTATTGCTGGACGGCGCACGGCAGGTATCCTACGAATACGCCGGGCTGGTGGGGAGGCGCGCATCCGTTTGCGCTTCTCGATTATTCAATCGTCCACAACGGAGAAATTTCTTCATATGATGCAAACCGCAGGTTTGTCGAGATGTTTGGTTATAAATGTAGTCTTTTGACCGATACCGAGGTTATTACATATATAATCGACTATCTTGTTAGAAAGCAGGGACTTCCGCTTGAGAAGGTCGCAAAGGTAATTGCCGCACCGTTCTGGACAGAGATCGAGCATATGCCGGAGCGTGAACGCGAGGAACTTAAATTCCTGCGCAATATGTACTCAAGTCTGCTTATCACAGGTCCTTTCTCGATTATCCTCGGATTTGACGGAGGAATGATGGCTCTTAACGATAGACTAAAACTGCGCTCTATGGTTGCCGCTGAAAAGGGAGACATGGTCTTTGTGGCAAGTGAAGAGTGTGCCATCAGGGCAATAGAACCTGATGTAGATCGCATATGGGCGCCGCGCGGCGGAGAGCCCATAATCGTTACACTGGATAGTAAGGCAGGTGCTTTATAATGGCTATTAATTTTATAAATCCCGAATTTGACGTTTTGCGTGACAAAGACCGCTGCATAAAGTGCAAAGTCTGCATGAGACAGTGCGCAAACGAAGTGCATTCATATGATGCTGAGCTTGATGTTATGCGCGCAGACGAATCAAAATGCGTCGACTGCCAGCGCTGCGTCAGCCTTTGCCCAACAAGGGCGCTTAGAATAGTTAAACATCCTCAGGTGTTTAAAGAGAACGCCAATTATTCGGCAGAGCTTATACAGGATATATATCGTCAGGCTGATACAAGCGGCATGCTTCTTGCAAGTATGGGCAATCCAAGACCCTATCCGATATACTGGGACAAGATGCTGATAAACGCATCTCAGGTTACAAACCCGTCAATCGATCCTCTGCGCGAGCCGATGGAGACGAAAGTGTTTCTCGGCAAAAAACCTAGAGATATTGAGTATGACGAAAAAGGCAATATAAAGATCCCGTCCATCCCACAGCTTGAGCTGAATGTTCCGATCATGTTCTCAGCTATGTCTTACGGTTCAATAAGCAGAAATGCACACGAGAGCCTTGCTAGAGCGTCAGAAGAACTTGGTATATTCTATAACACAGGTGAGGGCGGGCTTCATAAAGACTTTTACAAGTATGGTGCAAACACCATCGTTCAGGTTGCTTCTGGACGTTTTGGTGTTCACTCTGCTTACCTTAACGCAGGCGCCGCTATAGAGATAAAAATGGGACAGGGTGCAAAACCGGGCATCGGCGGACATCTTCCAGGCGCGAAGATACTTGAAGACGTTTCAAAGACACGTATGATCCCGATGGGTACAGACGCTATTTCGCCTGCTCCGCATCATGATATATATTCAATTGAAGATTTGCGCCAATTAGTATTTTCATTAAAGGAAGCAACAGATTATAAAAAACCGGTCATCGTTAAGATCGCCGCCGTTCATAACGTCGCGGCAATCGCAAGCGGTATTGCAAGAAGCGGCGCGGATATAATTGCGATAGACGGCTACCGGGGCGGCACAGGTGCTGCTCCTGAAAGGATACGCGATAACGTCGGAATACCGATTGAGCTTGCTCTTGCAAGCGTTGATTCACGTCTGCGCGACGAAGGCATAAGAAACGACGTTTCTGTTGTAGTTGCAGGCTCTATAAGAAGCTCTGCAGATGTTGTTAAAGCTGTCGCACTTGGCGCAGACGCCGTTTATATCGGAACGGCAGCTCTTATTGCGCTTGGCTGTCACCTTTGCAGAAGCTGCCATTCAGGCAAATGCAACTGGGGCATTGCAACACAGCGCGCAGAACTTGTAAAACGTCTCAACCCTGAAGTCGGGTATAAACGTCTTGTAAACCTCGTTACCGCATGGAACCGTGAAATCAAAGAGATGATGGGCGGAATGGGCATCAACTCGATAGAAGCTCTTCGCGGAAACCGTTTGATGCTTCGCGGAGTAGGACTGAACGAGAAAGAACTTGAAATTCTCGGCATCAAGCATGCGGGCGAATAAGGGGGATAAAAATGAAACGTGTATATGTTAATGAAGAGTGGTGCCTTGGCTGCCATCTCTGCGAATATAACTGCAGCTTTGCAAATTCCGGCGAAAAGGATATGGCTAAGACCTTTTTGATGGGCAGGCAGTCAGTGCCGCGTATCACAGTTGAGGAGGGAGACGGCATATGCTTTGCCGTTTCCTGCCGTCACTGCGATGAGCCGCTCTGCGTTAAAAGCTGCATTACCGGCGCGTTGTCTAAAAAAGACGGCGTGATCTGCGTCGACCAGTCTCGCTGCGTCGGCTGTTTTACCTGCGTTTTGACATGCCCGTTCGGGGCGGTTGTTGCAAATGAGGGTAAACCAATAAGCAAATGCGAACTCTGCGTAAGCCGCGGCGGTGAGCCTGCCTGTGTTTCAGGCTGTCCTAACAGAGCGATCGAATATAAGGAGGGCTAATACTGTGAATTATGTTATTATCGGCAACTCCGCTGCTGCTGTCGGATGTGTCGAAGGTATAAGAAGCGTCGACAAAAAGGGCGGCATAACGATCATCTCGGATGAGCCGCACCATACATATTCCCGCCCTCTGATTTCTTATTATCTGTGTGGAAAAACCACTCCCGAGAAAATGCTGTACAGAGATGCGGACTTTTATGAAAAAAATGGCTGCACATGCATGCTTGGGAAAAAAGTTGTTAAAATAGACGCAAAGGATAAAAAGGTCGTTCTCGACGACGGTAAAGCAGTGTCATATGATAAACTGCTTGTCGCAACAGGATCACGTCCGTTCGTTCCGCCGATGACCGGTCTTGACACCGTAAAAGATAAATTCACATTCATGTCCTATGACGATGCACTGGCACTCGAAAAGGCTGTCTCTCAGGACAGCAGAGTTTTGATCATAGGCGCCGGTCTTATCGGACTTAAGTGTGCGGAAGGGCTGTACGGAAGAGTTAAGAACATTACAGTTATTGACCTTGCGGACAAGGTGCTCTCAAGCATACTGAATAGTGATGGTTCCGCCCGCATGAAGGCTCATCTTGAGTCAAAAGGGCTTGTCATAAAACTTTCAGACAGTGTTGACCATTTTGACGGAAATACGGCATACACTAAAAACGGCGATACCATACCGTTTGACGTTTTAGTCGTTGCAGTTGGCGTCAGACCTAATACAGAGCTTCTTGCGCAGGCAGGCGGCAAAGTCGGAAGGGGCATCCTTACCGATCATACCCAGAAAACGAATCTTGACGATGTTTACGCCGCAGGTGACTGCTGTGAGAGCGACGACATCACTAAAAACCAGAGCCGCATACTTGCCCTTCTGCCTAATGCTTATATGCAGGGCGAAACGGCGGGCGTCAACATGGCCGATGGGGAGAAGAGCTTTGATAATGCCATGCCGATGAATGCTATCGGGTTTTTTGGACTTCATATCCTTACTGCCGGTTCATACGACGGTGAAGAACATATAAATCAAGATGAAGAAAGTTACAAGGATCTTTTTGTAAGCGACGGTTTGCTTAAAGGATTTATCATTATCGGAGACATCCAGCGCGCCGGTATTTATACTTCGCTCATCCGCGAGAAGGTACCGCTTGAATCAGTTGACACGACTCTGCTTTTCAAAGCTCCTCAGTTAATGATGTTTGGAAGGGTGGAGAGAAAGGCGAAACTGGGGGTAAAAAACAATGATTGATGCTAAAGGATTGTATTTTATTGATTTGAATCATAAAATAAAAGAGAGTCCCGAGACGAATCTTGAGGTTCGCAATGTTCTGGGGCAGCGTTATATTGGGACAGGTGTTTTCGGCAAAACGCTGACGGTTTACGGAACTCCCGGCAATGCGCTCGGCGCTTACCTTGACAGGACAGATATAATCGTTAATGGAAACGGGCAGGATGCGACCGGAGATACGATGGACAACGGCAGAATCATTATTCACGGAAACTGCGGAGATACGACCGGATACGCTATGCGCGGCGGATATATATTTATTAAAGGAAACGCAGGTTATCGTGTCGGTATCCATATGAAAGAATATAAAGAGCATAAGCCCGTAATAGTTGTGGGCGGCAGAACAGGTGATTTCCTCGGCGAATATCAGGCCGGAGGCATCATAGTTGTTCTGGGTATAGGCGTCGAGGGCTGTCCTGTAGGAGCGTTCTGCGGAACTGGACTGCATGGCGGAAAGATCTATATTAGAAGTACCATACAGCCGACCGATCTTCCAAAACAGGTGATCTGCGAAAAAGCAGAAGATGTATCTGAAATAAAAGAGTATGTTGAAGAATATGCCCGCCTTTTCGGTGAAGACGCAGGCAAACTGTTAGCTTCGGAATTTTTCGTACTTCGTCCTAATTCTAAGAATCCATACAAGCAGATGTACACTAACGTATAATCCGATTTAAGGAAAGAAGGTATTTCCATGGCTGGTACGAGTGATGATATCATGGAGTTTATTAATGAGAATGATGTCAAATTTATAAGACTTCAGTTTTGCGATATATTCGGAAGACTTAAAAATATTGCCATAATGCCGTCTCAGCTTGAACGTGCGTTTAATTATGGCATTGGTTTTGACGCATCCTCTATTTCAGGATTTTTAAATATTGAGGAATCAGATTTGTTCCTTATTCCTGAGCCTTCTACTATCAGCGTACTGCCATGGAGACCACAGCAGGGAAGAGTTGTCCGCTTTTACTGTAATATATACAGACCGAATGGTGATCCTTTCGAGGGAGATTCACGTATTTTATTGGAACGGGCAGAGAAAGAGCTTTATAAATATGGTTTTACATGCAAGATCGGTGCTGAATGCGAATTCTATCTTTTCAATACCGATGAGATAGGGCATCCAACTACTACCCCTCATGATAAAGCCGGCTATTTTGATGTTGCTCCGCTTGATAAAGGCGAAAATGTGCGCCGTGAAATATGTCTAACTCTTGAAGAAATGGGCATAACTCCCGAAAGCTCACATCACGAATCAGGACCGGGACAGCATGAGGTCGATTTTATGCATGATCGTCCACTTTTGTCTGCTGACAATCTTATAACTTTCAAGTCTGTTGTTCAGACGATTTCTGCACGTGCGGGATTACATGCTACATTCATGCCGAAACCGATGATAGATAATAGCGGTTCCGGGCTTCATATTAATATGTCTCTTTTCCGCGGGGAGGAAAACTTGTTCTGTGCTGACGGCGGCAAACATTCTGAAGAGGCGGAGAGCTTTATTGCTGGAATCCTGGATCATGTCGCTGAGATGACAGCGGTCTTAAACCCGCTTGTAAATTCATATAAACGTATAGGGGAGTTTGAAGCACCGAGATTCATAACATGGTCTCATTGCAATCGTTCCCCGCTTATCCGCATTCCGGCCGCTAGCGGCAATACGAGCAGGATGGAACTTCGCAGTCCCGACCCCGCCTGCAACCACTATATGGCGTTTGCCCTTCTTATTCATGCAGGGCTTGACGGAATAAAAAGAAAGCTGCCTCTTAAACACAGCGATGATATTAATCTGTTTACAGCACCGGAAGAAGTTCTAAAAAATATTCCCTGCCTGCCTCTTGAGTTTGAAACTGCACTCGATTTATTTGAAAACAGCAGTTTCTGCAAGGGAATACTGGGTGACTTGGTATTCAACAAATATTTAGCCGCTAAAAGAAAAGAATGTGCCGATTACTATGCTAGTAAACGTGATAATCATAAGATTACTGAATTTGAAATGAGTCGGTATTTTGAACAGTGTTAACCGCTGCGCTGTGAGTTAGGGGGTATGGTATGGACAGAATCCTGATCGTATCGGGTAACGATAGAAGCAGCAAACTTATGAAAGATTGTCTTTCCGAATTCGGCTTTGTTCATATTGATACTCAACAGAGCGGCTCATCCTCGAGACGCTTACTTATTGACCGCGAATATGATTTAGTAATCATCAACCCCCCATTAAAGGATGAAGCAGGAGAAGAACTTGCTGCAGAAATCTGCACAAAATCGGCATCAGGGGTGATAATGGCGATAAAGGCGGAGGATGCTGACGCTATTGCTGAAAAGATGGAGAGCTATGGTGTTCTGGTAATTTCAAAACCGTTCAGCAAAACGGGACTTTACCAATCGGTAAAATTTGTTCTTGCGTCTGTTAGAAGGATGCAGAATATAAGCCGTGAAAAGGATAAGCTGCAAAAGCGAGTCGAGGACATTAAGATTATTGACCGTGCAAAATGGCTGCTTATTGAGCGGCTTCATATGACTGAACAGGATGCTCACCGTCATATAGAGAAAGCCGCTATGGATAAGAGGATGACCCGGCGTGAGGTTGCGGAAAAAATTATAAGTTCTATGGAGGTATGACGTGAAGTTTACTAAAATGCATGGAATCGGAAACGATTATATATATTTCAACTGCCTGTCGCAGATGCCTAAAAACCTGTCAGAAACAGCGATAAGGCTAAGTGACAGGCATTTTGGTATCGGCGGGGACGGAATAGTCTTGATCCTGCCGTCGAATAAGGCTGACTTTATGATGCGCATGTTCAATGCCGACGGAAGCGAAGGCAAAATGTGCGGCAACGCGATCCGCTGTGTTGGGAAGTATGTATATGAAAAAGGACTTACCTCAAAAACTTCTCTTTCAATCGAGACATTGAGCGGCATCAAATACCTTACTTTAAAAATAGACTATAATACCGTGTCTGCCGTAACAGTTGATATGGGCGAACCGATACTTGAAAGCCGAAAAATACCCGTCCGTTTCGGCAAGGGCAAAGTAATTAACGAAAAAGTGCAGATTGCCGGCGGAGAGCATAGTATAACATGCGTTTCAATGGGTAATCCTCATTGTATTGTTTTCTGCGATGACGTGAAGGGACTCGATCTTGAAAAAATCGGGCCGGATTGGGAAAACGATAAAATGTTCCCTGACAGGGTGAATACTGAATTCGTTAAAGTCGTTGATGATAAAACTCTTGAGATGCGTGTGTGGGAGCGGGGAAGCGGCGAGACTTTGGCATGTGGAACCGGCGCATGTGCCACCGCTGTTGCGGCTGTGCTTTGCGGGATATGCCAAAAGGGACAGGAGATCACCGTCAGACTTCGCGGGGGAAATCTTGTGGTTATATATTCTGAAAATGAAACTGTGTATATGACCGGTCCTGCATCATTTGTGTTTGAAGGGGAAGTAGCAGATTTAAAAACGGAGGCGCTTAATGTTTAAAATCAATGAAAATTATCAGAGGATCAAAGAGGGCTATCTTTTTTCCAACATAGCAAAAAAGGTTGCGGTTTACTGTGAAAAGCATCCTGAAAGGGAAGTCATAAAGCTAGGCATTGGAGATGTAACGCTGCCTCTTTGTCCTGCGGTTACAGACGCGCTTGCCGAGGCATCGAGGGAAATGGGCAAAAAAGAATCTTTTCACGGTTACGGACCGGAACAGGGTTATGACTTTGTTAAAAACGCTGTTAAGGAATATTACGCTAAAAACGGCGTGACTCTTGAAGAGGGCGAGATATTTATAAGCGACGGCGCTAAAAGTGATCTTGGAAACATTCTCGATATACTGTCGCAAGATAATATTGTCGCTGTTCCCGACCCCGTTTATCCCGTTTATGTAGATACGAATGTTATGGACGGGCGCAAAATCGTTTATCTGAAGGCAGACGAAACAAACGGTTTCTTGCCGCTGCCTGATGAAACGCTTAAATGCGATATAATTTACTTATGTTCTCCAAACAATCCGACTGGGGCGGCATATGACCGTGAAGGATTAAAAAAATGGGTAGATTTTGCCGCTAAAAACGGTGCTCTTATCCTTTTTGACGCGGCTTACGAATCATTTATCTCGAATCCTGATCTTCCGAGAAGTATTTTTGAAATCGAGGGCGCGAAATCCTGCGCAATTGAATTCTGTTCGCTTTCAAAAACAGCAGGATTTACGGGGACACGCTGCGGCTATACGATTGTTCCTTTTGACTTGGTGTCAGGCGGTATGTCACTCAACAAAATGTGGCTGCGCAGACAGACGACAAAATTCAACGGCGTAAGCTTTATAGTGCAAAAGGGAGCCGCCGCCGTATTCAGCGAGGAAGGACAGCGTCAGGTCAAAGAAGCGGTCGCTTATTATAAAGAGAATGCCAAATTAATCTGTAACGCGATGAAAGAGCTTGATATATGGTATACAGGCGGAGAAAATTCCCCGTATGTATGGCTCAAATGCCCCGGCGGCATGAAATCCTGGGATTTCTTTGACTACCTTCTTGAAAACGCAAATGTTGTGGGAACTCCGGGTGAGGGGTTCGGCGAAAACGGCGAGGGATTTTTCCGCCTTACAGCTTTCAACAGTCGTGAAAACACGATAAAGGCGGTTGAACGTCTTAAAAAGGCTGTTGCATCTTTAAAATAATTATTTATGAAAAAATCCTCCTGTAATAACAGGAGGATTTTCGATTTTATAGGTAAAGGTTTGGCGTTTTTATGTTGGGTTTTTTCTTGATACATATTAGTTTTTGAACATCAGACAGCTCAGCGTCGCTTTCGACCCTGTAGTGGATCCATCCGCCTTCTCCACAGGGATAGCGATTGTCCCAAAGTTCTTTTGTTTTTGGAAGGAGACTGTTTAGCTGTTTGTTAAGCCTGTTGAGTTCACTTTTCCCAATAGTTATAGTAACTGTAAAGTATCCCTTCTCAAAAAAAAGATAGCATAAAAGCTTGCTTTTTTGGGAAAATTTATAACCCCATCCGTAATTATTGCCAAACGGGAATTTTAACTCTCTTGCTATTTCATAACTGCTGTTAAGAAAAGCTTCGAATTTCTGCAACCTTTTTACAGCCGATTTACCAATAAGGTTTTCAATTTCCGTTTCTGTGGGTACTATGTTTTTGTCTAAAAATCTCTCGATAGTACTCGTGTACATAAAGTCACCCCTAAGTATGAACACTAAAATTGTATAATTATTAAAACAAGACTAAAGAGCTGGCATTGCTTACCAGCTCTTTATATTGGCAGGGGCAGAAGGAATCGAACCCTCGACACGCGGTTTTGGAGACCGCTGCTCTACCAGCTGAGCTATACCCCTAGATTAAGTTGCTATAATATGATACATAAAACAAAGTGCAAAGTCAAGAAAAAACAAAAAAATTCCTGGTTTTCTTTTTATTTGTCACCTTTTTTACAAATAAGCATAAATTTCCGATGTATTAATTGAACTTAACATACAAAATGATATATAATAAAATAAAATATACTTTTTGCAAATTATGGAGGTTTTTTTGAAAAATCAGGATAATTTAAACAGTGAAGGAATAATAGCGGGAAGAAATCCGGTGCTTGAGGCGCTGAAAAGTAAACGACCGCCTGAAAAGATATTTGTTGCAAGGGGAGAAAGAGAAGGCTCGATAGTACGTATCATCTCTCTTGCAAGAGAACTGAAAATTCCGGTGCAGGAGGCTGACAGAGTTAAACTTGACCATCTTGCAGGAATATCGGCACACCAAGGTGTTGTTGCATATATCCAGCAAAAAGAATATGTTGAGGTTAAGGATATTCTTGAATCAGCCAAAGAAAAGGGCGAGTCGCCCTTTGTCGTAATAGCCGACGAGATTACCGACCCGCACAATCTTGGCGCTATTATTAGGACAGCAGAAGCTGCAGGGGCACATGGCGTGATCATATCTAAAAACCGCAGTACAGGCATAACAGCTGCTGTTGTAAAAGCTTCAGCGGGCGCTGTTATTCATATGCCTGTTGCTAAAGTATCAAATATTGCTGAGACAATCGAGTCGCTTAAAAAAGAGGGACTTTGGATTTATGGTGCCGATGCAGAGGGAACATCAAATCTTTTTGAGACGAATTTGTCCGGTTCTGTCGGCATTGTTGTCGGAAGCGAGGGCGAGGGGCTTGGCAGGCTTGTAAAGGAACGCTGTGATTTTCTGCTGTCTATTCCGATGGCTGGGAAAGTCAATTCACTAAACGCATCTGTCGCAGCCGGAATATTAATGTATGAGGTCGTTCGGCAGAAAAATATAAAACGGTAGGTGGGGGAGTAATGAAATATTGCGATCTTGATATCGACGAACTCAAAGAAATCGGTTCGGAATATGACAAAACTTATGTTGAAAGTGACATAGATATAGACGCCTTGGTTTCCGGTGCTGCCGCTGATAAAGACGTTATGGATAAGACCGCTGGCTCATATATAGCGATGATAAATAAAATCGCTATGGTTACTCCGGTGCCTGACAGCAAAATGGGCTTTGAAGAGGAATATAAGGAACATTTAATTTCATCTGAAACTTGCGATAGTGAGCAGAATGCAATTAAGAATGAGGAAAAAAGCCAAAAAAAGAAACATAAATTTATAGTTACCCTTCCTCCGGAAGCTGCAGAGGATGACGAAGAAGATGGTGTTTCGTTTGACGAGATGATGAAGCAATCGGCTTCTCCTCCATTTGAGGATGAGGAACTTACTGATGAAGAGGCTGAAAATTTAAGAGAAAACCTGCTGTCCGGTACTGTCAAAAGGGTGAAGAGGATTAACGATGCCGTAAATATGCCTCATCCGCTTGATGGCAAGGATTATGAAACCGTTAAAAGAACTCTCGACAGGAAAACAGGAGGGCTCAAAATCTCCCTTTTGCTGATAGCCATTTCAACCATTGCGCTTTCGTATCTGGGGCTGTCTCAAAACCTGTCTATGCTGGCTGTCCCAAGCTTCGTATCATATTCGCACAGCATAAAAGTATTCATGCTCTCAAATTTATGCCTATTAGGCGTTGTATTTCTGTGCTCCATCCCGATATTGAGGGAAGCGGTATACACAATAATTAAAAGAAAGCCCGGAGCGGCGTTTCTTATATCGACAATGCTTTTTGCGGCCCTGGCGCAGGCTGTCCTTGTTATAGTGCTTCCAGGATTTACGGCCTATTCATACAGCGCCATCCCCGCTGCGGCGATTTTCATATATCAGTATTATGAGCTTGAACTTACGAAAAAGGTAAGGATAGATTACAAGCTGATATCTTTTAAGCCTGATAAGACATGCGGTCAGCTAGTTGATATTGAAGGTCTCAGCAGGGCAGTTACAGAAAACGATGAGTCTGTGACGGCTTATGTTTCGAAAATTCCTAATATTGACTCTTGCGATTTTTTCACGAAGGCTTTTACAAAACGCAGTTACAATAGTTTTGTCACCATTGACTCCTGCATTATCTTTACGCTGGCATTTGTCTTATTTGTTGTTTCGTGTATAATCGGCACGCTTTCAGACGGGCTGACAGCTTTTATTGTGACCATCGCATTCACAGCTCCTGTCATATTAGGCGTGGTCGACAAACTGCCATTTACTACGCTGTCAAAGAAGCTAAAGCTGTCAGGCGCTTCGATTATGGGGTATGAGGCTGTCTCAAAGATGTCACAGGCTGATGCGCTTATCGTCAGCGATCTGGATATATTTCCGTCAAAGTCTCTTAAACTATGCGGCATAAAACTATATAATGGTGCCGAGATGGAAGAAGTCGTGGTGGATGTCGCAAGTATATATAACACAATAAAAAGCCCAATGACGGCAGTTATGATCGAGGTCATAAACAGCCGTATGGAGCTTTTAAAAGAGGTCAGTGAGATCGAATATCTCGATGAGAGGGGATTTTCAGCAACAGTAGATGGAAAACTGCTTCTCATCGGCAACGCGGATCTTATGGCTGTGAACCTTGTCAGGATTCCGAAAGACGGGGTCGCCGATAAGATCAAAGAGGGAGGAAAGGTGCCGCTGTTTATTGCGGTCGACGGAAGGCTTGCAGCGATCTTCTCACTTAAATATACTGAAAACCGATTTGTAAAGCGTTACCTGAAAAAGATATTGGCAACAGGCGTCAAAGTCACTGTAAAGACCTGTGACCCGAACCTTACGCAGGAATACATCTGCGAAAGATATTATCTGAACAAAAGGCTGGTTAGAGTGCTTCCATACAGGCTTATTGAAAGTGTAAACGATTTAAAGCCACAAAATGGGACGCCGCCGATTGTGACGATCACAAAGGACGTTGCATCGTATCTTCGTGCGCATGCAGCAACAATAAAGATAAAGAATCTGATATACATAAATATTCTTATTTGCATTGCCGCGCTTGTTGTCGGGGGCGCCGCCGCAGTATTTTTACAGTTTGTAGGCGGATTTAATGCGGCAACACCGCTAAGTGCATTCGTGATGGAGCTTTGGTGGGTCGTTCCGGTAGCACTTATAACAGCTTTTTCAAAAGCAGGAGTTTAAATTATATCTAATAGCAAATTTTTTCAAGAACTTCTAAAAAACAGGCAATTAGCCTGTTTTTTTGTTGCATTTTTGTTATATATAAATTATAATGTAAGCAATGTTATCACTTTGTTTGTGCAACATTGACAAATGATTTGTTGGCATTGAATAATACAATCAGAATTGGAGGTTTATCTATGAAGCAGTATCCTGTTAAGGACATTAGGAATGTTGCACTCCTTGCGCACGGGGGTGACGGAAAGACTACGCTTGCTGAGGCTATGCTCTATATTTCAAAGGGCACAGACCGTTTCGGCAAGATTTCCGAGGGAAATACTGTCGGCGATTATGATTCCGAGGAAATCAAACGTCAAATCTCCATTTCCACAACCGTCATCCCGGTTGAGTGGAAAAGCACGAAGATCAATTTGCTAGATACACCTGGTTATTTCGATTTTGTCGGCGAGGTGGTCAGCGCCACCCGTGTTGCAGACGGTGCTCTGATCCTTGTCACAGGCAAGTCCGGCGTTCAGGTCGGCACCGAGAAATCGTGGAAATTCTGCATCGATGCAGGCATTCCACGAGCATTTTTTATCTCAAAGATCGACGAGGAAAATTCTGATTTTTACAATGTCATTGAACAGTTGAAAGAGCGTTTCGGCGCTTCTGTTTGTCCTATTGAAATTCCTATGTTTGAAAATGACAAAGTAAGCGGTTATGTGAATTTGATTGAACTTAAGGCAAGAAAATATGAAAAAGGGACAGCGGTCGAGGTGCCTGTTCCCGAATCATTAAATAAAAAGATTGAGGCTCTGCGCGGTATGATAAATGAAGCCGTTGCCGAAACCAGTGAAGAGAATCTCGATAAGTTCTTTTCCGGCGAACAGTTTACGCCTGAGGAGATCATTTCGGCTCTCAAAATGGGCGTTTCGGCGGGCAGCATAACGCCGGTACTGTGCGGTTCAGCCTTCGATATGTCTGGGATAGATGATGTCCTTGATATGGTCAAAAACTTCTTCCCGTCGCCGCTTGAGGGGCGCGAGGAAAAGGCAAAGGCGGCAAACGGTGAAGAGATAGTTATAAAACCGGAAGAAAACGCCCCTCTTGCGGCACTAGTGTTTAAAACGATTGCCGACCCGTTCGTCGGGAAGATGTCATATTTCAAAGTCCTGTCGGGTGTAATGAAAGCCGACTCTACAGTGCAGAACGCAAACTCCGGCGCGCCTGAAAAAGTGGGCAAGCTCTATTTCACAAGAGGGAAGAAACAGATTGAAACCGCCGCCGTCGGTACAGGCGATATCGGCGCCGTCACAAAGCTTGCGGGGACGAACACTGGCGATACGCTATGCACTCCGTCACGCCCGGTCACTTTCGAAGGAATAGATTTTCCCGCCCCATGTTTTTCGCAGACAGTTACAACAAAGACAAAAGGTGACGACGAAAAGATATCCTTAGGGCTGCAGCGCCTGATGGAAGAGGACAGGACTTTCAAATTTAGGATTGACAAGGAAACAAAACAGCAGCTTATTTCAGGTATGGGCGACGTTCATCTTGACGTACTGGTTTCAAAGCTGAAAAATAAATTCGGAACGGTGGTTGAACTTAAGACGCCGAGAGTTCCATACAGGGAGACTATCAAAAAGAAAGTCAAGGTGGAAGGCAAACATAAAAAACAGTCGGGCGGCCACGGTCAGTACGGACACGTATGGATAGAGTTTGAACCGGGCGAGAGCGAGGGGCTTACTTTTACCGAAAGCGTATTCGGCGGCGCTGTGCCGAGAAACTTCTTCCCCGCTGTAGAGAAGGGACTGCAGGAGTGCATAAGCAAAGGTGTGCTTGCGGGATACCCTGTTGTACATTTGAAAGCTACGTTGGTAGACGGCTCTTACCATCCGGTCGATTCCTCAGAAATGGCGTTTAAAGTTGCGGCCTCTCTTGCCTATAAAACAGGGCTGACACAGGCATCACCTATACTACTTGAGCCGATCGGCAACCTTAAGGTCTTCATTCCGGAATCCTACATGGGTGACATAATCGGTGATATAAACAAACGCCGTGGCAGGATTCTAGGCATGAATCCGTCCGGCGATGGGATGCAGACGGTAGAAGCCGAGGTGCCTTCGGCAGAAATGAACAGCTATGCGATAGATCTTCGATCTATGACCGGAGGCAGAGGCTCATTTTCATTCAAGTTTGAAAGGTATGAGGAAGCTCCGGCAAATGTTGCACAAAAAGTTATAGAGGACACAAAGGCAAGGGCAGCTGCCGAGAACAACGAAGAGAAGTAATCTTTTTATACCTGCGGCTTAAGAGCAGATTATGGTCTTAAGCCGCAGTTTTATATTAAATAGCTTGCAGATATAATAAAAAAGATATAAAATGTACGCATGATAATAATTGGAAAGGGAAACTAAATGGAATCCGTTATAATAACGGCTGACGATTACGGTATGTCTCCGGCGGTGAATAAGGCTATAGAGGCATGCGCGAAATCTGGCGCTGTTACATCGACGAACGTTATGGTGAATTTGGGATACTATGAGAGTGCCGCAGAGCTTAAAAATAAGTATCGCGGTATTTCTATCGGGATTCACTTTTGCCTTACGACAGGAAAGGCTCTTCTGCCGCACAGAGAGATTCCCACTCTCACAGAGGATGATGGCTCTTTTTTTACCCTTTCGGAATTAAATGCTCGGCTTAAGAGGGGGAGCGTCGATAAAAAGGATGCTGTAAAGGAGCTGACCGCTCAGTACGATAGGTTCAGGGAAGTCGTGGGACAGCCGGACTATTGGTGTTCTCACGAACATGTGCACGTAGCTCCCGGGCTGTTTTATACTATTTCGGAGCTTTCACAGCATTTTTGCATCAGCGCGATGAGAAATAACAGAAAAATATTTGTAGGGGGAAAACCCGCAGCTCTCTCAAGGGCAAAATCCGCAGTATTGGGGCTTATGGCGGGGGTAGAAAAGAGAAAAGGGGTTTGGATGCCCGACGGGCTTTTGACCTTTGTTAATAAAGAAGACAAGCTTAATTTAGATGCATATAAAGGTATTAACCAGGGCGGATATCGTTTTGCCGAGCTTATGATACACCCTGCGACTGAAATAGACAGTCTATATTTTGGAAAGCTTTCTGAAATGAGATTTTCAGAGTATAAGTTTTTTTCCGACCCTCTTTTGCCGCAAAAGCTTCAAAGCTTTGGAGTCAAACTCAGTAATTTTGAAGGAGAAGGCAGCTGATGTCTTTTTTAAAAAAAGTGTTTGTAAAAGCGCCCTTTTTTGTAAAAAGGATCTTTATAAATGCAGAGGCGGTAAGACGGGACTATTTCCGCCGCTATGGCGATTATAACGAGCTTTTAAAAAACGCTGATATTAATTACATAATGACTTCGGGATATAATGTGGAGAAAGAAGAACTTTTCAGAAAACTTATTGAGAATGCGTCTTTGCACGTGCCCAAATACCGTAATTGCACTGCTTTAAGCCTTTCTGAAATAGGAAAGCTGCCGCTTTTACATAAAAGTGATATAAGAGAACACTATGATGAATATTTATCTGATAAGATAGATAAAAAAACCTGTTTCAAAGGCATAACAAGCGGCTCGACAGGAACAGCAGTTTCATATTACCGTGACAGGGAAAGCGTAAGGCTAAGCCAGCTTTACGCTGAAAAACTGCTTGAGTTTGCAGGATTAAGACAGGGGGACAGGCGAGCCCGCATATCCGGTGTAAGCCTAATCCCGTTTGAATGTGAAAAACCGCCCTTTTGGGTCTATATAGATAGATATAAACAGCTTCAGATGTCGGCATACCATATTAAATCAGGCAATGCTGGCAAATACATTAACGCTATGAGGCGTTATAATGTGACTTTCGGCACAGGATACGCGACAGCGTGGCTTTTCCTTGCTGAATACGTGTTAAAAGAGAATCTGACCGTGCCAAAACTCTCTGCAATCGTTACAGACAGCGAGGGTATCACGCAAAGCCAACAGGAAAAAGTAGAAAAAGCATTTAACTGCCCTGTTTATCAGACATATGGCCTGTCCGAAACGGGACAGCTTGCTTTTCAGTGCAGACACGGAAGTTATCATATCGTTCCATCCGTGTGCCATATAGAGATTCTTGACAGTGACGGGAAGCCTGCCCCTAAGGGAACGCTCGGCGAGATAGCTGTCACAAGTCTTATTGCAAATGATACGCCGGTGATCAGGTATCTTACGGGAGACCTCGGGGTAATGGGGAAAGAGCCATGTGCTTGTGGATGGAATACCGATTATCTTGAACATATAGAGGGACGGGTGGACGATTATATCCTGACTCCCGACGGGCGCAGGATAGGGCGTCTTTCACATATTGCTAAAACTATGAAGGGTGTGCTGCAAAGCCAGATCGTTCAGACAGCGCCGGACAGCGTTGTGATACGCGTTGTTCAGGATAGAGATTTTGACGAAAGCTCGATGGAGGAAACGGTTAAAAACGCGGCAGCGTATCTTGGCAATATGAAAGTAAGATGGGAAAATACAAACGAGCTTGAACGGACTAAAAACGGCAAGGTTCGATTTGTCATAAGAAAAATATAAGGAGAACAGTATGGCAAAAGTCCAGGTTTTAGTTGCCGCTATGAACGAAAGTGAAGATGACGCTTTATATTCCCGAATGCGTCTCACGACTGACGCAGTGATCGCGAATCAGTGCGGGAAATGCGGAAAAACTGAGCTAAAGGTAATTGATAATGAGCTTGTTATTATTTCGACTGAGCAGAAGGGCGTAGGCAGAAACCGCAATACGGCACTTTCATATGCAACGGGGGATATCCTTGTTTTCGCCGACGAGGATATGGTATACGAGGATTCGTATGACAGCATGATTAAAAAGGCGTTTGAAGAACTGCCGGATGCAGACTGCATCATTTTTGACATTAAAAATGACAACCCAAGAGGAGTTGAAGCACCAAACGTAAACAAGATACGCAGGCTTCATATCTTCAATTCCATGAAGTTCGGGGCGGCTCGTCTTGCCGTAAGGCGAAACAGTCTCTGTCGGGCAAACGTATGGTTCAGCCTTTTGTTTGGAGGAGGCGCACGATACGGTTCAGGCGAGGATTCCATATTTATTGCTGACTGCATAAGAAAAGGGCTAAAAATCTATACATACCCTGCTCTTATTGCTACTGTAAATCAGGAGGATTCAACCTGGTTCACAGGCATAAACGACAGTTATTTTTACGATAAAGGCGCACTTTTGGCGGCGATATTTCCAAAGCTTATGTTTATTATGTCATGGGTTTTCGCCTTCAGATTTAAAAAGTCAGCGGATGAGTTCAGTGTATTTAAAATACATAAATTGCTGAAAAACGGTATGCGCGGTTTTAAGAAATTATAAATAGGAGTGCTCGTTATGGAAAATATCCTAGTCAGCGTAATTATTCCTACATATAAACGGGCGGAATTTCTGCAGCGGGCTATAAACAGTGTGCTTGCTCAGACGTATAAAAATGTAGAGATATTAGTCGTAGACGACAATGGAAACGGCACCCCTTACCGTAAAGAGACTGAAAAATTTATAAGCAAGCTGTATGCAGATAATGACAAGATAAAATATATTAAAAATGAAAATAATATCGGCGGTTCTTATACAAGAAACCGGGGCGCGGAAGAATCGACCGGGGATTATATATGCTTTCTTGACGACGACGATATTATTGCACCAAAAAAAATCGAAGATCAGCTTAAATATATGGTTGAAAACGATCTTGACTTGTCTTTTACAGACGCTAAAATATGCAACCAGGACGGTCATATAGTGGACGTACGGGATCATAGCAGATATGTTAAAAGCCTTGATAATGAGTCACTTTTAAAATATCATTTGCTTTATCATCTTGCCCTTACAGATTCATATATGTTTAAAAGAGACGGTTTTTTCCGCACGGGCGGGTTTGAAAACAGGTTTGCCTCACAGGAATATATGCTTATGCTAAATGCTATTGAAAGGAATCTTAAGATCGGATATTTAAGGGGGATGTACGCTATCCAATATCTGCATGAGGGTGAACGGATATCGTCGTCACGAAATAGGGCGAAGTTTGATAAGGATTTGTATAATATTAAAAAACAATACTTTTATATTCTTTCAAATAGGGAAAGACGTTTTATCCGCTTTCGTTATCATGCCGCACTGCTTGCCTATAATATCAGGAGAGGCAGGCTTATAAATGCTTGTGCACACGGTTTAGCGGCGTTTTTTATTTCACCGGTATACTTTTTCCGAGAGTCCGGTTCCATGTTTTTGAGAGTGAAAAGGCTGAATGCCACGGGTGACGGAAATGGTGGATTATGACCTGCTTGCGCTGGGCGGACTATACCCAAAGGGACACGAGGAAGAGGTCTTAAGAAAGACCGTATATGGATTGCAGTTTGCCTCTAACGCGCATCTTTGGAACATTATAAACGGTCTTGACAGCGTTTTGGACAGGCCTGTTAGTATCCTGAATATGCTGCCTGTCGGCTCGTATCCAAAGCGCTATCGCGATATGTATATTAAGGAATACGCGTTTTCTCATGCGGAGGGAGCGAGGGATTTAAACGCGGGTTATTTGAATATCACAGTGGTAAAAAAGCTGTCGAGGATGCTTGCAGTTCGAAAGCATATAAAAAGATGGCTCAAAAAAGATGACGGAAAAAAAAAGGTGCTTATAATCTATGCTGTTGTAAGCGAATATCTGGCGGCTGCAAAAATGATAAAAAAACTGCATCATAAGGTGCATGTGTGCCTTATAGTGCCAGATCTTCCGGCTTTCACAGACGTCGACAAGAGCCAGGGCGTTATTCTAAACAAAATGGCGGAATATAAAACAAATAACGCTTTTCGTAAAATCAAATATATAGACAGCTTTGTTCTTCTGACAGAAAGTATGCACGATTATTTTGGCATAACTAAGCCATATATTGTAATAGAAGGCATTACCGACGGAGCTTTAAGAAATGTTCACGAGATAGAATCTGATGAATTAAAAACTATTGTATATACGGGAACGCTTGCAAAAAAGTTTGGGATAATGGAGCTTTTGAATGCTTTTTCGAAGCTTGATGGAGAGAAGTTCAGGCTTGCCATATGCGGAGACGGAGAGGCAAGACAGGACATTTTGCGTTATGCTGAAAGCGATGACAGGATTCGTTTTCTTGGGGCAGTTTCAAGGGAAGAGGCGCTTAAAGTGCAGCGGGAGGCGACACTTCTTGTAAACCCGCGAAGGGGAGACGAAGATTTCACAAAATACTCTTTTCCTTCAAAGCTTATCGAGTATATGGCGGCGGCAAGACCTGTTATCTGCTTTAAATTGCCGGGTATACCGGCGGAATATGATGATTATCTGTGTTATTTCGAAGGGGAAACGCCGGATAAAATGGCTGAAAGTATGAAGCGGATATTAAATAAGAGCAGAAGCGAGCTTGACGATATAGGTAAGAAAAATTATAAGTTCGTTTCGGAAAATAAAAACGTACATATTCAGGCACAAAAAATAATTGATATGATTTCAAAGGCGGAGGGATGATGAAAAAGAAGATTCTGATTGCAAGCTATCCGCTTGAAGCGGGTGGAACAACAACGAGCCTTTTGTCACTTTTAAATGAAATAGATTATGAACGATATGACGTCGACCTGCTTCTGCTTAAGAAAAAGGGTGAATTTCTCGACCGAGTGCCAAAGGAAGTCAACATTCTTGAACAGGCGCTTCCAGTCTTGCCGAAAATAATTGATAAACTATACAAATTGTTGGTGTTTCTGATAAAGGGCGTTTTCTTTAAATATGTTTACTACAGTGTAAAAAATGATAACCATCATCTCATCAAATTTCAGATTTTATCCACACAGGGATGGGGCGCGGTTTCTCGAAAACTTAATATGCATTATGACACCGCAATAGGATTTATGGAGGGCTGGCCCGATTTTTATATTGCGAAAAAGGTGAATGCTGACAAAAAGTTCGCATGGGTGCACGTCGAATATGCAAAATCAGGGCTTGATCCGCGCATCGATAGAGGTGTGTTTGAAAAAGCGGACAGTATAGTACTTGTTTCACCATTCTGTAAAAGCAGTTTTGACATTTGCTTCCCTGAGTTTGCCAGTAAATCAGTGATTATGGAAAATATCATATCTCCTAATGTTATCCGGAAATTGGCAGATGAACCGGTTGATTTTGATACTGACCCCGCGGCTCTTACTCTCATAACCGTTGCACGGCTTCGCAATGAACATAAAGGGCTTGACCGCGCTGTAAATGCACTTGCAAATCTGCGGAGAATTGGTTACAATGTAAAATGGTATATCATTGGAGAGGGAGAGGACAGACAAGCGCTTGAGGATGCTGCAGCAAATAGCGGCATAGAGGATTATTTTATCCTTTTGGGCGGACGAAAAAACCCTTATCCATACATTAAAAAAGCAGATGCATTTGTTTTGCCATCGAGATATGAGGGAAAGCCTATGGCTGTCACAGAGGCACAGATTTTGGGTATTCCCGTTATTGCCACAGCGTATGGCTCGGCACATGAGCAGATCGAGGACAATGTTAACGGGCTTGTTGTCGAAAATAACGACGGCGCGATTTATGACGCTATAAAAAAGGTGCTTGATAAAAAAGTCGATTTGGCGGTATTTGCAGAAAATCTTAAAAAGGGAAACTTTGATAACAAAGATGCTGTTTTAAAATTTTACAGACTTATCGACGAATAAAGAGAAAGAATTGCGGAATATAATTGAGGTGTTATTATTGGGCAATGTGATGACGAGCAGTGCGAAAACGCTTACTAGCGTATCGTCACGCCAAAAGCTTCAAAAACAGGATATTCCGCTTTGCGCAGCGGTTGGGCTGATGTTCCTGCTTGCTTTGCTGCCATCATTTAATGTTTACATAACTTTTGTATTAGCACCGATAATATTATGGCTCCTATTTACCAGTGATGACTATTATGCTCTGCTGCCGATATTCCTTTTTTTCTCGGAGCAGCTTATACTTACTGTAAACAATCCAATATTCAGGATATATTCATACCTCTTTTTTGCAAAATTTATTATATCAAAAAAGAAAGTTGACATAAATCCAATATTGCTCCCAACGGTGCTTGTAATAGTCCTCTATTCCGCATTTGCGCTTATGCACGCGGATACTTCTATAATAATAAAAAACTATCTTTTAAAAAATCTCAAGCCGCCCTCTAACTTTATGATAAATTTCAGGCTTGTTTTTAAAACAATGGTAGACATGACGTTTATCATGCTTATGGCTCAGATTTTAAAGGCAAACAGGAAGCTTTCAGACAGATTTTTTATCGTTTGGGTGCTTGCGGCGGTGGCATCTGGAATTTACGGATTTACCGCACATAATATATTCGATTACAACATGGGATTCAGCTCGAATACCGGTGCTGAAATTTCGGTTGTTCGATATAACGGCAGTTTCAACGATCCTAATTACATGTGCTTATTTATGACGAGCGCAATATTCGCGGTCGTGACGCTGGATGTTTTTAAGAAACGATATTTGAAGTATTCTTTGTTAGCTATACTTTACTTTTTCGTCTTGGCCTCGGGAAGTCTGACTGCTATTATCGTAAACATACTTGCCTGGGCGGTTTATATAATTTTGAAATATAAGAAAGCATCGATATTAATTCTGCTTGTTGCCGCTGTTGCGGGGCTTGGCACCTTTTTTACTGTTACGCATGCGCCAGTTTTGAAAAATCTTTCAGTTGTTCAAAACCTTGAAGAGCGTGTCAACCGTCAGTTCAAATCCGGAATAGAAAATTCAAGCGCGGATACGCTCACGAGCAACCGTTCAAAGCAATGGGAGTATTATATTAATTATTATAAAAAAGAAAACATTTACAAAAAGCTGTTCGGAGGGAATATTGTCACTTCAATGTCTCTAGATCCGGTTTTTGTTAAAGAAAACAATGCGGGCGTGCCCCATCAAGCATATCTAGGATTTCTCATTGATTTTGGGGCTGTTGGCCTCATTTTGGTTGTTGGATGCTTTATTTTGAAAAATGTAGTCTATATTTTGCATTACATACGAAGCAAGAGTGATTACATGCTGATGCTGCTAATGATAAACTTTCTTTGGGCTGTTTATGCAATGACACTTGATTATTTCGCAAACTGGAAGCTTATGTTCTGCTACTTTCTGTAATAAATAGATTTTGTTTAAGCTTAAGGCAAATAGGAGGAATAATTAGATGCTGATGAAAATATTCCGGTTCATGTGGGAAAAGAAGTGGGTTATAACGATAGGATCACTTCTGTTTTCAGTGTTGTTTATTGCATATGCATGCTTTAATACATATTTTACGGAACATATGATCGTCTCTTTCATATATCCTAATTCGGAAAAGGGATATTACCCTGATGGGAGCCGCTTTAATATCTATGACCTTGTATCAACCGAAGTTCTTGAGCGTGCGGTCAAGGAGTATAATGCAGCCTCGGGACAGAAAGAGATCTCGGTTGACGACGTTAAAAAGAATATCTCGCTTACAGATTATCTCGCAGGTTCAGTTCAGGAAAAAGTCACACAGGCAAGAAGTCTCGGACAGGATTATACATATTTTACAAATGAATATATTGTATCTATTCGTCCTACTCATGTTTTTGATATACACAACAAAAGAAAGCTTTTTGGACTGATCCCCAATATAAATAACAAGCTGTTTCTTGACAAGCTTTATGAGAGTTATTCTTATTATTTCATGAACGAACATACAGAGATGAACATAGTTCCAAGGATTACGCAGAATATACAGTATGACGATTATGATTATGTAGAGATGGCGGACATGTTCGACAAGCGTGCAAATATATGCATTAACTATCTTAATTCAAAAAACGCTGAAAACGAGGCGTATCGCTCATCCGTCACAGGAATGTCCTTTAAGGATCTGATTACAGGTTTCCAATCTCTTCGTGACGTGAACATACAGAATCTTAAGGCATTTGTATCATCAAGTAAGATCTCAAAAAACCCTGTTGATCTTATAAACAAGTATAAGACCCAGATTGAAAAGCTAATGCTTCAGTACAGCAAGGCGAAAGATGAGGCAGATATATCAAGCACAGCGATGAATCAATATGACCATACTTTTGATGAAAATATAGTTATAACCGGTATCAACGATCAGATGGGATTATACCAGGCACGACCTAAAACTGCTTATGATACGGTTACTAAGCAGGCTCTGGATGCAGGCGTGCGGGCGTCAGATATCCAGAAGGATATTGAGGATGATCAATGGCAGATACAGCAGTATGGCGATCAGTCTGCATCAGGCGACGATCAGAAACGACTGTTTTCAACGGCGGATAATATGATAACCGGAATAGAAAAAGAAAGCCAGCGCCTCATTACTCTCGCAAATAATACTGTAGATGACTATTTGAGCTATAAATCAAGCGATTATGTTAGAAAGACACATATGGGGAAGTCTTATATTAGTATGTCTGTCTTGATGAAAACCTTGATTGTATTCATAATTTCAGCACTTGCCATCTCGTTGTTTTTATATTTGTTTTTACCGGCAAGAAAGGAATTCTATGACAGAAAGGAATTTTATAGAGAAAAGGCGCGCGCATACAGCCAAACGCTGAAGTAGAAGGGAGTGAGCTTATGACATCGATTTCAATAATTGAACTTTTAGATTATATCCGAAAGCACGTTAAACTTATCATAGTAAGCTTGCTCGTGTGTGCCGTCGCAAGCCAGTTTGTCATGTTCAGACAGCAGAGGTATACAGCAACTGTATCAATAAAATATACGTTTGACGATGCTGACAAGGGGAAAAACCCGAAGGGCGGAAAGCTGGACGCGTATGAGATCATGTCGCCTATCGTTATTGAGAAGGCTATTTCAGCTTTAAGCCTGAATACAAGCGTCGAACGTATAAGAAACAGTATTACAGTTACTCCATTTATCGATGATACTACACAGGAAAAGCAAAAAGCCCTGACAGAAAAGGGAGAAGATTTTACATACTACCCTACGGAATATGCGATTTCGTTCTCTCATTCGGGTAGATTAGGAGCACAGTACGGCAAGATATTTTTGAATAAACTTCTTGAATCATATGATGATTATTTCCGCCAGACCTATACGGGTCAGCGCAAGATACAGGACGCTTTCACAAGCACTAACTATGGAAATTACGATTACATGGAGATTTGTGAATTTTTCGAAGGGCAATTTGACGAAATACAGAAAACGCTTAATGATCTCAATAAAGAAAATTCAACGTTCCGCTCTCCGAAGACTGGGCTTACATTTTCTGACTTGAATTATTATTTCTCAAATCTTCGCACCACGGATTATGACAAGTTGTATGCAAACGTGCGCATGGGGCATTTGTCTAAAGACAAAGAACTGCTTATTAAGAAATATAAATACAGGATAGAAGATCTGGAACTTAACAGCAACAAAAAGCAGGAAGAGGCAAACACTGCTTACAAAATCCTGCAAGACTTTTATAAACAGTATAATAATAATGGATCAAGCGCAAGCCAAAACAATAAAGTTGGTTCACAGCAAAACAGCGCCGCTTCACAACAAAACAGCGCCGCTTCACAGCAAAACGGCGCCGCTTCACAACAAAACGGTAATACAACTAACAACAATACGTCATCGCAGAACAATGCGGTAACTGGTAATCAGATAGTTAAAGATGAAAATTTAAACAACACTATGACAACATATGATGAGATCATGCTTCAGTATGTCGACGATGGTGTTGCGTCGTCAACCAATAAGGAGGATATAGCTTACTACAAGAGCCTAATAGACGCATATTCCGCTGATCAGATATCTGATGAAGTCAAGAAAACATATACTGACGAAGTTAGTAAGCTTATAACAAAGATAGATAAACAGGCTAAGAATTATATTGAGCTAGCAAATGCTACGCTTAGCGACTACAATACTTATAAGGGAACGCAGTATATATCATACCTGTCGCCTGTTGAAACAAAAGCGGCTTTGTCACGGAGCACTGTAACAGCGTTTGCACTTGCCGCCGGATTCTGTTTTGGCATAATACTTGCCGTTGGCATAGAACTCTTTAAGAAATTGAAAGAACAGGCTGAAATGCAAAAGAGAGTCGAAAACATCACTTTGCTTGATGAGGGAATCGTTCCGGTCGACACATCTAAACTTTCACCGATTGCAAGAAAACTGTTCGATCAGGCGGTCAATCATTTTTCAGACTTTGAGCTACATTATCAACCGATAACAGATAGCGGCGGCGTTTATGTGGGTGCCGAAGGGCTTGCACGATGGAAAGATGCCGAACTTGGCATGGTCATGCCAAGCGAATTTCTTCCTATTGCCGAAAAATATGATATTATGGCTTCACTGGGAGAATGGATCTTACGTAAGGCATGCGTACAGTGCAAACAGTGGAATGAAAATGGAATGCCGGATTTCTGGGTTAGCATCAATTTCAGTTTGAGCCAGATAAGCGGACCTATGTTTATGGATGGCATTTTTAAGGCACTGAACGAGACCCATGTCGATGCGAAAAATATTATTCTCGAAATATCGAACTGCGGTGAAATTGACAATGTTGAAGAGGTTGCTAAAAAATTCACTGCACTAAAAACTGTAGGAGTCAGGGTTTCTATTGATAATTTCGGCGAAGTTGCGTCTTCGGTGGATTCACTTAGCAAACTGCCTGTCGATCTTGTTAAGATATCAAGGGAAAGCGTCAGCAATATGATGAAAAACTATGGCAGTCTTAATTTTATTTCAAATATAGTAAATATGGCGAATCTCATGGGCTTCAAGGTATGTGCCGAGGGTGTTGAAGAAAAGACACAGGCAGATAAACTGACTGAACTTGGCGTTGATTATCTGCAGGGCTATTATTTTGGCAGACCTATGAGCAATTTACAGCTGGAGGCGAAGAATAATAACAAGGCGGCTGTGACGGTATAACAGGGGGAACAATATGTTAAAAGCGGTTAAATCCATATTAAAATTTATTTTGCTTTATATCCTGATGACTGCGGTGATAATTACTTCTTTGGTTTTTTACATCCGTTTCGACGACAAGACAATCGACGTCACAAATTATGAGATCTATTCTCAAAAGCTGCCGCCTTCGTTTGAAGGCTATAAGATAATGCTGTTATCTGATTACCACGACGCCTATTACTATGAAAAGGTTGCAGATAAAATAAAAAAGTCTCACCCAGACGTGATATTTTTACTGGGCGATATGTGCAACAATGGCGACAAAGGTACGGCAAATACTGAAAAGCTTCTCGGACTTATACAGAACACTGCTCCGATTTACGGCATAACGGGCAACCATGAGGAATATGCAACGAAGGTGCAAAGCCTTCTTGATAAATTCAGGAAGTATAATGTCAAATATCTCTTAGGAGAATCGGCCGAGCTGACTAAGGGAAACAGCAGCATTCTTGTGTATGGTTTGAGAGATACATATTTAAGCGATCAGGAGATCGAAAACGATCCAAATTGGCTTAAAAACAATATGGATGCGCTTTCGAAGAATCTTAACACCAACCGTTTCAATATTCTGCTTATGCATAGGGCGAGCCTTTTCCCAGAGATCACGAGTTACGGTTATGACGCTGTATTTTCAGGTCATATGCACGGGGGCATCATCCGCCTACCTTTTGTAGGCGGACTCGTAAGCGAATCTGGAACCAGATTTTTTCCTGAATACACAAAGGGTCTTTATACTAAAGGCAGCACAAAAATGGTCGTGAGCCGGGGACTTGATTATGATAAATCAAGAGTCCGTATCTTCAATGGGCCGGAACTTGTGCTTGTCACTTTACGCAAATAAAAATCGGCGGGCTGCCCGTCTTATAAAGCAGCAACTGCGATACTAGACATAAGCTTAAAAAAACCAGCCTTAAAGGAGGCTTATGAAGTTTGCGCTGTTAATGGAGTCTTAATATGCCGACTGTCAGCATAATCGTCCCCGTTTACAATATCGAGGAATATATTGGAGCATGTGTTCGAAGTCTACTTAGTGAGAGCTTTCGCAATCTGGAGGTAATCCTTATCGACGACGGCTCAAATGACCGCAGCGGAAGTATATGCGACAGCTTTGCCGTGATTGATGACAGGGTCAAAGTTTTTCACAAGGAAAATGGCGGTGTAGGCAGCGCACGGAATGCGGGACTAAATCTGGCTGTTGGAGACTTTATTATTTTCCTTGACGGCGACGATATCATATATTCGGGAGCACTGCAGAAAATAATTCCCGCAGTGGCGGAACGTCATGCTGATATTACAATGTGTGATCTTTTGGCTTTCGATAACGGTACAGCAGTAATATATAAGCCTTTTAAATTTGATTTTGACACGAAGATAATGGAAGCAGGCGACTGCGCCAAGGTGCTTTCTAATTTATATAAAAACGGCAGTGTATGGAATATATCCAGAGCGGTGTATAACAGACGTTTTTTACAGACAAATTCGATATTTTTCGAAACAGACATCAATTCATGCGAAGATTTTGATTTTCATATGAAAGCTTATCAAAAAGCGCAAAGCTTTTTTGCTGTTAAAGAGCCGATTTTTTGTTACCGCAAAAAAAGAAAAGGTTCTTTAAGCACCAACAAGACGTCTCAGTTTTTTATAGATACGATTTCGACGTTGGCTAAGTGGTCGTTTTACTTGCAACAGAACTATGAATATAAAGATATTAAAATAGTTTTGAATGTAATTGCACGTACCTGCTATGGCGAAATCTCCGATGTGTTCGCATTAAAAGGCATTGACGGATTGGAAGCCGCTATTGCGACCTTGGAACAGAATAAGGACGTTTTGAGGCATGTGAACGGTATAAAAAGAAAAATTGCATGCCTGATTTACGGAACATTTGGCTTTAAAGCAGGTAAAAGGATTTACAATATGACACACTTTCTGGAGCGGGTATGAAAAATCAGCTTAAAATCGGCAGTGTGCTGACTTATTTGAATGTTTTTTTGAATATTGTCGTAAGCCTGTTTTTGTCTCCTTTGACTGTATCGTCTCTTGGACAGGCTCAGTACGGTCTTTATCAGCTTGTGTGGTCTACCGTCGGCTATATGGCTGTTATGGATTTCGGACTTACAAATTCGGTGGTGCGCTATATCGCAAAGTATCGCGAAAAACGGGACAAACGCTCTGAAGAAAATTTTCTTTCGATGGTTTTCATAATTTACGGCGTTATTACACTGATTGTTCTGGCGGCGGGGGCGGCGCTTTATTTTAATCTTCAGAATATATTCGCAAGGTCGCTTAGCACTGGTGAGATCACTCTTGCAAGGCGGCTTTTTGTAATAATGCTTTTCAATATGACGATGCAGATCATATTGAACGTGTTTCCGGCAGTTATCAATGCCTATGAGCGTTTCATGTTTCAGCGCTCGCTGACTATTGTAAGGTTGATCTTGAGGACAGCTTTGCTTACAGTATTGCTGCTGTCGGGATTTCAGAGCATGGCTATCGCGCTTATGGACACGTCTTTTACGGTTATTTTCTTTGTTATTCAGATAGTCTATGTGTTTATAGTTTTAAAGGTGAGGGTAAGACTTAACAGTTTTGATACCGCATTTTTTAAAGAAGTGTTTTCCTACTCGTTTTTCGTTTTCTTAGCGATGATAGTCGATCAGGTCAACTGGAAAGTCGATCAGTTTATTATTGGTCAGCGCCTTGGCGCCTCTGATGTTGCCGTTTATTCAATTGCGCTTCAATTCCCTTACTATTACATGTCGTTTGCGGGGGCTATCTCGGGAGTTTTCCTGCCGGCAGCGTCAAAAATGGCGGCGCGCGGTGATGACGACGACAGGTTCACTGATCTTATGATAAAAACGGGCAGGGCACAGTGGTTTGTTCTCGGTATCATTCTTCTAGGATTCATGGCGTTTGGAAAACAGTTTTTACTTTTATGGATGGGTGATAACTTCGCACAGGGTTATCCTATCGCACTAATGCTGATGCTTGCGCTGACAATACCGCTTTTTCAATCTGTCGGCATCTCAGTCCAACAGGCAAAAAGAAAGCATGCATTCCGCTCGTACGTTCTGCTTGCTATGGCTGTAATTAACGTGATACTGACTTATATTTTTGTAGGAATGTTCGGAATGATTGGTGCCGCGGTCGGTACGGTGATATCCTTCATTCTCGGAAACATCGTTGCAATGAATGTGTACTATAAAAAAGCCCTCAATATCGATTTAAAGAGATTTTTTACGTCGATATCAAAAGGCATGCTTATGGCTTCAGTTATAACAGTGCTGATAGGCATTGTGATAAACATGCTGCCAGTAGGCGGATGGGTCGGTCTTGGAATAAAAATTGCGATTTTTGCACTTACCTATCTTTATGTCTTCGGGATTGTCGGACTTGATAAATATGAAAAAGAGCAATATCTAGGCGGAATTAAGAGGGCTTTGAAACGATGAATGTTCTAGTTAGAGCTTACACCATTTTAAACGCGGGCGATGACCTGTATCTGCATACGCTCTTTAGACGTTATCCAGAGTGTTATTTTACGGTTGTGATTGAAGACAACAGTTTGTTAGATGCTTACAAAAAAGCTTTTTCGGCTTATCAGAATGTAACTATGCAAAAAAGACAAATGAGTTTTTT
>JAUZPM010000005.1 GCA_030705925.1 Bacillota bacterium | reverse complement strand
TACATATTCGCACGGAAATGAAGCGTAGAATACATGATATAGCTACCTTATACGAAAGTTAATACATGGAGTAAGACGAAAAAGACAAACGGGTTGCCTTGCCCTTTTTATTCAGTTCCAACTATCAAGCCTATCAATGGACGGGTAGTATTTTTCGCTTTACCGCCTGTGAAGATAAGCAGAAGCTTCAGCTGGAAAGCGCCGGGCGGGACGAGCAGAAAAAACGCATCGCCGACATGGGCACCTTCCTTCGGGAGCAACCCACCACCCTGACCGAATACGATGAGCTTCTAGTCCGGCGGCTGATTGAAAAAGTCACCATCTACGAGGACAAATTTACCGTGGAATTCAAGTCTGGTGTGACGGTGGATGTGGATGAATAAAGGTGAAAAACAAGGCGCTCTGCGGAATTTTTGAACGCAGGGCGCCTTGATCTTCAATATGTAAAGATTATTGTGAGAAGGTTAAATTGGATTTTCCCCTACAAATTTTGCAATAGCATTAATTAAATTTATTATATACTCTCTATCATATGATGCTATAGCGGTTATTCCTTGGTTTACAACAATATCGGCGATTGTTGTCTTGATTTCCTTCTCGACGTTCTCATTAAATGTTCCGGGACTGACCGCTGCGGCATCATGAAGCCGATCAGACCAAACTTTTTTTCGCTTTCTAAACTTAGTAGTATTAAGTTCGATATTGAATTTTTCTTTTATTGCATCTGAATAGGTACCAATTTCTACAATATCCTCAAGTTCGCAAACTTTCATTCCAGCACTTTTTATCATCAGTATTTCTCCGGGCAACTTTGTTTTAGATGTAATGAGTTGCTCTTGAGAAGAAAGCCCACTATCGTCAGAGTCCAATAAAACTAAAGAAGAGATCATCAAGCTGTTATATAACCGTACTTGATACTCCATTTTGCTTGCTGAATGAACATTAACAATTTCCAAAGCATTGTGTTCTAATTTATAAGCTATACCTGGATGAAGTGTATTGCAAAGGGCAGTGAGATAACGAAGCTCACTCTCTCCCTCTACAAGAACCACTTTTGCAGCAGACAAGTTATCAGCCATTCTAACCCCGAGGACATCTCTTACCTCTGAAATTGATTTGCACGAAGCTACACGATGATTATCAAATATGACAATATTATTACTTACAGTATCTCGGTCTACAAGAATAGGTGAATGTGTACTAATAATAACCTGCACATTTGAGCGTGATGCTATTTCAAGGATTACATTTCGTAAACTATGAATAGCATCTGAATGAAGATGTGCTTCTGGTTCTTCTATACATAAAATTAGCGCTTTATCTTTTGCATTTTCAAACGAAAGGCTTTGCACTATTCCAATTGCCGCCAAGCTTTTTACTCCATCACCTTTATCTTCAATTGATGTTATATTACCATCATCAATATCAATTGGAGCTTGCCGCATTCTATATGGGATGTGGGTTCCGATTTCAACAGGTGAAATACCCCCTCTCAGTTTAACTTGTTGGACATTCGGCAAAAATGTTTTTAGCGAAGCGGTAAGTCTTGTTTCCAGATTCTCTATCAAAGGAGTTTGTAGCTCCTGTATTTTCTCTATACAACGTTTATATTCTTGGTCATTTTCCAATTGGCGTAGCTCTTTATTGAGTAAACGTGAAAAATATTCTGAGGTAAACTCGGTTGATCGTACACACGGAATATATTGATAATCCAATTTGCTCCGTATAAAGAGACCAATTTCTTGTATCTTTTCTTCCATTGGTCTTTTTGCGCGACCGGGCATTATTATATTATACTCAGTCTGCTGCCTAAAAAGTTGAAATTTCATTTGAAGGCTTTTTGATAGATTAATTGAAAATCTTTCTTTAAATTCGACCTTTTCCTCATCTGAAAATTCAAAAGTTAATTTAAAAGTTGTTGAAGCATTTGCATCATTTTTTAACGAAGCCGGAATATCTCGTTCCCAATTATAATTTTCCCCGTTATATGCATACGAAAACTGACGATTCCTCCTTGCACGTTGAAAATCGCCTTCCAATGCTATTGAAAGAGAAACATAGATTGCGCGTAATAAATTGGATTTCCCCGCATTATTAGGACCAACAATTGCACAATAATGCTTAACATCTTCCAACGTCGCGTCAACTATAGACCGATAGGATTTTACATTAAAGGTACGTAATCGCATATTCCAACCCCCACACTATAAATATCCACTTACATTTCTCTAGCGTCAAGAAATCACAAGTATTTTTACAAATCCCGACCTGTTCCCACGCACACGCCAAAACTCAAAAAACATCTATCCTGTTCTCTCACCAAGCCCCAAAATGACATAACATCTATCCTGTCCTGTCGCGAGAACCCGTTATCAATCCTGTCCTCTCGTGAGCGGAATCTGACCCGATAGACTGATTCCCATGCACAAGCAAAATCACGTTTTGAGTGTACAATTTGAAAACTGCAAAATCACAGAAATGGCTTATTTACTGGGCTTTTCGTACACTCACTCTTTTACCCTTGACATCAACACTACCGTCTCAACGTGGCTTGTTCTCGGAAACATATCCACAGGAGCAACAGACACTGTTTTGTATCCTTTTTCAGAGAAAACCGCAAGATCGCGCGCTAATGTAGCAGGATCGCACGATACATAAACAATCCTGTGCGGTTTCATATCCACAATCGTATCGATCAGGGGAGGGGTAAGCCCTTTGCGGGGCGGATCTACAGTAAGGACATCCGGCATGACACCTTTTTCTTTGAGTTTAAATGCCGCATTTTCTGCGCTCTCACAAATAAATTCAACATTGTTTATATTATTTAAGCGCGCATTATTCTTTGCATCTTCAATAGCTTCCGGTACGATTTCAATTCCATAAACGTATTTTGCATACTTTGCAAGAAGAAGCGTAATCGTCCCAATCCCGCAAAAGAGGTCAACACATATATCATTTTTACTAACACCGGCAAAATCCAGCGCTTTACTATATAATTTTTCACATTGATCATGATTAACCTGATAAAACGCCGGCGCTGATATATTAAATTTCAATCCACAGAGTACGTCGCTAATTGCATCTTTTCCGTAGAGTGTTATAAATTTTTCACCTAAAATTACATTAGTGCTTTTTTTATTAACATTAATACAGATGCTAACTATCCCATCAACTTCCTTGC
The DNA here is from genome assembly GCA_030705925.1 of Bacillota bacterium. Classification (NCBI taxonomy): domain Bacteria; kingdom Bacillati; phylum Bacillota; species Bacillota bacterium. Next base: position 53,204 of record JAUZPM010000005.1, on the reverse strand, counting down.
AAAGCAGAGAGATAAGCTTATCGGAGTAGGGAAGAGCCCTTCCGTTGATGACGAGCATAACCATAACTTCACCGCTAACTGTCCCGGTACGCACAAAAATATGACGCACAAGACCATTTCCGGTCTTTTCGTCATATGCGCTGATTTTATAAGTATCCATAAAACCCTGAACAATTTTGCGTACACTATCTGCAATTGGATTTTGAATATAGCAACGGTCGAATGATATTATAGAATGAGTGTGAGGGGCATAAAAACCTGTTATAATATTACCGTTTTTATCAGCTGAAACTGGATATTCAGCCTTGTTTCTATAACTTTCCGTATTTTCCGCCGGAATAATATCATCTGGTATAATTCCAATTCCACCGATTCTATTGATTGAATCTTTGACTCTCTGCCATTTAAGCTTAAGTTCCGCTTCATATGAAATATGATGATAAACACAGCCTCCGCACTTGTTAAACACAGGGCATATACTATCGATTCTATCTTTAGAAGGGCTTATTAAAGATTCAATCTTTCCGAACGCTCTGTTTTTTTCCACCTTTAATATTTTTACTTTAATTACATCCCCAATAGCTGACAAAGGAACAAACACAGCTAGTCCGTTAAACCGTCCTATTCCTGTGCCGTCATGGCTCATGCCGGTAATTTCAAGTTCTACAATCTGATTTTTATTAATAGTCATTTAATCTTTTATACCTTTACATATGGTTTTAACATGTCAATAAAATAGCCAAGCATCGGAACTATTTCAGTGTTATTATACATATCCCACAGCTCCATAAATTACTCCATTATTCTGTCTAGAAGTGTATATTGTATGTGTCCTTTATTAAAATAAAGCCTTAACGTTAAGCAACATCGGATCAGAATAAACTCCGTTAATGACTGCCGCATATTGAAGAGGCTCTTTTCCTGCTGTGCCTAACTGATCATATTTTGAGACCTTGTCGCCCGCCTTAACGGATATGTTATTTAAAAGCCCGTATATTGTAAATATACCAACACCGTGATCTATTATGACTGTATTGCCTTCACCCGGCAGTTTTCCTGCAAAAACAACCTTTCCGGCATTTGCAGCGGTAACGCCTTCGCCGCTTTCGGTCTGTAGGAGCATACTTTGAACCCGACCTGCTTCTTTTCCACCGCTAATTAATTGCTGCCCGAATGTAACCAGCTGTTTGCCGCTTGCTGGTATTGCAAACAAACCGGCGCTCAGCGGCACATCCGCAGTTGATTTAACAATGCCGTCTATTGTGGTCTTATCCTTACCCGCTAAACTAATTATATTAACCGGAGGGATATCGATGTTTTCAAAGTCTTTTTTCCCAACCTCAAGTTCAGCACTAAGCGGATTTTGCTTATCCGCTGATACTGAAACTCTTATTGTGGTCGTTGGTTCAGCATCGAGGGGCAGAACAAATACTCCTATCATTTTATTATTATAATTATAAGTCGGTATCTTCTGTTCTTCCCCGTTAATAGTAATACTTGCTACCGCATCTTTTGACCCTGTAAAGGAAAATGAAACAAAGTCACCTGGATATGCTATGTTATCGGAAATGGTAAGATTCGAAAGCGTTTCTTCCGCCTGATCTTTTGTTTCTCCAGAACTAGGCTGTGCGGATTGTGCAGGCTGTTCTGATTGTGCTGTCTTTTTATTTCCTGATAAAAATATAGCAGCAGCAGTTAAAATAGCAGCAAATAAAATTACTATAAAAATGACTAATTTTTTATTCATTTTATCTCCCCCTATTGAAGAAAAAACGTAATACCAATAAAATGACATACGGCGCCGAGATTAACAAACAGATGCCAAATCATATGAAAGTATTTTTTTTGATGCTTGCTGTAAAAATAAGCTCCAGCAGAATACATTACCCCACCAGCAAAAATAAGCGAGATCAAAACTGTATTTGCATGGCTCCAAAAAAGAGGGAAGAATAATACGATAGTCCAACCCATTACAAGATAAATTGTAAGGCTAAGTTTAGGGATGCGTTTTTTAGCAAGCGAATTATATAAAATCCCAAAAAGCACCATAACCCATTGTATAGCTGTTATAACGATGCCCTGCCAACCGCCTATAACGGAAAGAGCAATAGGCGTATAGCTTCCTGCAATAGCAAAATAAATAAAAATATGGTCGAATATTTGGAATACCTGTTTATGCCGGGAATCAGGCGACATGACATGATAAAGAGTTGATGATAAAAACATCAAGAACAGGGAAATTACAAAGACTGATACTCCAACCGCAGCAAGCGCTCCCCCATGTAAATATGCTCTGATTGCGGCATATGGAAGCATTCCAAGAGAAATAAGCGCCATGGGTCCATGCGTGGTTCCATGGGCTATTTCTTCTCCAAAAGTGTAGGGCCTTTTAACTTTAGTTTTTGTCATTTTTTCTCCTTTAGTTTTTCTCACTGTAATGAATTGTTCCAGGCTGAGGATATCCGGCGTCGGTAGTAAGCAAATCATCAACCCTTACAAAAGAATATCCCCTTGCTTCAAGTTCATCAATTGCTATTAATGCAGCGTCTACAGATGTCTTGTAGATATCATGTAATATGATTATATCGCCTTTATGTGCATGGGTTACGATATGGTTAGCTACTTTCTTAGCATCTTTATATTTCCAGTCTTCTGGGTCAACATCCCATAAAACCGCGCACATCCTAATATTTTCCATTAACTTTTCGCTGCATTTCCCATAAGAAGGCCGCATAAACAAAACAGATTCTCCTGTTATCCCTTGTATGAGCTCATTTGTATGGTAAAATTCATAATTCTGATCCTCAGCAGAAAGTCTAGTATAATCTGAATGATCATATCCATGGTTGCCAATTAAATGTCCTTCATCATACATGCGCTTAATAAGTTTTTGATTCTGCTCTACACGATTTCCCAAAACAAAAAAAGTAACTTTAACACCACGTTTACTTAATCCGTCAAGCAAACGCTTTGTTGTGGCAGGATTCGGCCCGTCATCAAAAGTGAGCGCGATAGGTTTTGGAGGCAGTTTTACTGTCTTAATAGGCTTTGGTGGCAAAAGAGTATAAATCGTTTCGCATGACAGGGACTTGAATGGAATACTAATAGGGTCCTGAAAATTTTCAAAATAAATTAAAAAAGCTGAATCATTTACTAAATAGTCGGAAAAAGATTCTTTAACAGGCTTTGTTAAACTTACTATTTTATCATCCGTTAGTTCAGGATGCTTTATTTTTAGTTCTTTAGCCGATGCCTGTGATATAGCATTAAGATAATCTGATGTGGATGGGAAAAAATAAGATATAGGAAGGGGATCACCAGTCTTAGCATTAAAAACAAATTCTTTATGTACTTTTTCAGGGGTACTATTCAGCATTGAAAATGTTAAATTAAATCGTATAGAAATAATTTCATCATCATGCCTCAAAACATCATAATCACAAATTAACCTATTCTTTTCGTTAGTGCCAAAAAGCTTTTTTAATAAGTTTTTATCTTTTAATTTTTCAACTTTAGTTAGAAAACCATTTAAAGTATCTTTTACGTAACTATTTAAAATACTATCAACTTGTTCATTTCCTGTTATTGGGCAAAAAATCTGATAGGTAGATCCTTGCTGGGTTGAAGATATCACATTCTCCTTAAATACAGGATTTCTATTTACTGCAATATCTTGTTGAATACTTGCGGGTTTGCTTAAACTATTATAATAAAAATATAAACAAGTTAAGCACACAAGTACTGATAATGCAAATACAACACAGAAGATTGAAATTAACTTAAGTTTTTTCATAAATTCTCTCCGTCCCGCAACAGAGTTTTGTTCTGGTTATATTATACACTTTGGACATGCGCAAAGCAATTAAAGTAAAAAAAATAGGGGTGATTAACCCCTATCTTAATTACTTTTTTAAGCAATTCTAGCTTTTTCAAAAATACACATTACCCAGTGCACTCCAGATAAAATCAATGTTACCAATGGTGCCCCGCTTGCATAAAGCATAATATTTGTATTTTGATTAGAAGGTAAAACAATTATCAAAAACAATATTGATAAAATTAAAACCGCCAAAGAAAACTTATAGCCATATGACACCATTTTAGAGGGCTTTTTTAATATTAAAATAACATAAATTAAATATAAAAGCGGTATTAAATACATCAAAATAGAAATATCACTTAACATAATTATATTATTAATATCTACTGCATTTGCTTTACCTGCATCAATGCCAAAAGCTGAAGTTATAGCCGCTTTTACTGCTGAATTTTGATCACTTGTTGCAGCTTTAAATACAGGGGAATTAAAACCTATCCCCGTCAATGAAAAAATAGGAACATCTCCAACGTAACTTGCATCCGAACCACTATATACGCTGACCCATCCCAGCGCTAGTGATAAAATAATAGCTAATACCGGAAGCCCTATAAAAATAATAAATTTTACAGACAGCTTTTTTCCGGGCATTTGGTTATGTAATGCCATTCCTCTCTCACTCCTGTTTTTAAATAATATTATTATATTAAAATTCACTACTTTCGTCAAGATAATAGCGTCACTTTAATTATTTCTATAAAAATAAGGCGGGATTTAACCCGCCTTATTTAGAAAATTCAATTATTACTTTAAGCTGTTTTCAGCCATAGAAATCATTTTCTTAACCATCTGGCCACCGATATGCCCAGCGTTTTTAGCTGTAATGTCGCCGTTGTAACCCTGCTTCAGAGTTACTCCAACTTCATTTGCTGTCTCCATCTTTAAACGATTCAACGCTTCACGAGCCTGAGGTACTAATGTGTCGTTACTATTGTTATTTGCCATCTTTGTATCACCTCCTAATTTCGTTGGTGTCATTATTATAAGCTAGAGGAGATAATTTAATTCAATTTTAAGCATAGTAAATGATGGAACTTTAGTTTAAAAAATTACCTTTTTGCATCTCAAACAATTTAATCATATTATTTTTAAATAATGCATAGTCTGATTTACGTAATTCCGGATCTTCAGAAATAATTGATTTTGCTGTATCCTGAGCAAGTTTTAAAATCCTTGTATCAGATGCAATATCAGCAATTTTCAAGTTGGGAAGACCATGTTGATTTTTGCCGAAAAAATCGCCAGGCCCGCGTAATTCCAAATCTTTTTGCGCAATCAAAAAACCGTCGTTAGTGGAAGCAATAACCTTAAGTCTTTCTAATGTATCAGGATTATTGCTGTCTGTGACCATTATGCAGTATGATTTGTTATTGCCCCTGCCAACTCGCCCGCGTAGTTGATGAAGCTGTGAAAGTCCAAAACGTTCTGCATTCTCTATAATAATAAAAACGGCGTTTGGAGCATCGACTCCTACCTCGATTACCGTTGTAGAAACTAATATTTGAATTTCTCCCTTTAAAAAAGACTGCATGATCTGTTCTTTTTCCACTGCTTTCATCCTGCCATGCATAAATTCAATGGAAGCAGTAGGGAAAGTCATTTTTAAGTTTTTTGTATAATCTTTTACATTGTTAAGCCCATCTGCACTTTCATTATCATCCACAAGGGGGCACACAATATAGCCTTGTAAACCCTGTGATAATTTTTGTGCAATAAATTTATCAATAGTATCTCGTTTTTTACTGTTCACTAAATGTGTAATTACAGGTTTACGTCCAGGCGGAAGTTCGTTTATGACCGAAATATCCAAGTCTCCGTAAATCATTAAAGCTAGTGTTCGTGGTATAGGTGTCGCACTCATTGCAAGTAAATGCGGATTATCACCTTTAAGAGTCAAACGGGCACGCTGCGCCACCCCGAATCGGTGCTGCTCATCGCATACTATAAGGGCAAGTTTTTTAAATATAACATCTTGCTCGAGAAGCGCATGTGTTCCAACTATTATATTAATTTCTCCGGATGCAATTTTTGAAAGTGCTTCACTTCTATTTGCCTTTGACATTGAACCTATAATGAGCGAAACTGATAATCCCGTGTCAGCCATCATCTTTTTCAAAGTTTCGGCATGCTGAACTGCCAAAATTGATGTTGGCGCCATAAAAACGCACTGCCCGCCTGATGTTGCAATTGCATAAGCTACGGCAGCCGCAACTACTGTTTTACCGCTTCCTACATCACCTTGAATCAACCGGTTCAAAGAAGTATTGCTTTTTATATCGTTTAAACACTCGTCTATTGATTTTCTTTGCGCTTGCGTCAGAGAGTAGGGAAGTGAAGCCACAAATTCATCTGCTGATTTATTGCAAACAAAATTATTTTCTGCAGTTTTCCGATTTTTTATCATGAAAAGTCCAAGTTGAAGTGTTAAAAATTCGTCAAAAATCAATCTTTTTTTAGCAAGCTCAAGTTCTGCAAAGCTTTCCGGTTTATGAATCGATTTTATAGAAGACTTTAAATCCGATAATTCAAGTTTTATTCTCAAATCATTCGGTATTGGATCTTGAACTTTATCAATGCAAAGTTTAACAGCTTCATCAATAGTCTTTGTAATGATTTTTTCTGAAAGTCCTTTTGTGAGCGGGTAAATAGGTACAATGCTTCCGTCAATACCTGCACTTGCAATTGAATCAAAAAAAGGATTGGTTAATGAATGACGTAAAATATCTCCCTCAAACCGTCCATAAAATAGATATGTTTTTCCTTTTTCAAAACTATTTTTCAAATAAATTTGGTTGAAAAATGTTACGTCACAATATCCTGTTCCATCGCCGATCCTGAATTTTAATAATTCCATCCCTTTTCGAATACGGTTTACAACGGGAGGAGTAACAACTGACGCTATGACAGAGCAGCTTTCATAAGGTACAATATCGGAAAGATTTTTGACTACAGTATGATCCTCATAACTTCGAGGGTAATAAGTTATTAAATCATTTACAGTGAGGACCCCGGCTTTTTCCCATAACTTTAACCGAGTCTCGCCGACTCCCTTAATAAATCGGATACTGTCATTTAAAGCCAGTTCCATGCTCTCCTCCATCTTAAAAAAATAACCTGCGCCAAATAGACGCAGGTATAGAGTGCTCAATTTTATTCTACTGAAACGATATAGTAATAAACCGGCTGACCGCCTTCAACTAAACTGACATCTACTCTGTCTCCATATTTCTTTGTCATATAGTCTGCAAGCTCCTGAGCTTTTTCTGACTCAACTTCTTTTCCCGAAAACAATGTCAAAATAGAACTGTTGTTATCCAGCATTGCCGCAACAAGTTCATCTGTGACTTTGGTCAGATCCATTCCGATAGCATGCATTTTTTTACCTGACAAGCCCATATACTGCCCTTGTTTTATTTCCTGTCCGTCAAATGATGAATCACGAACCGCATAGGTTATTTCGCCTGTTTTTACATTTTTAATTGCAGCCTGCATGTTATTTGTATTATCATTTACATCAGCAGTTTCATCAAAAGCGAGTAAAGCAGCAATCCCCTCGGGAATGGTTGTTGTAGGAATCACGATAACTTCTTTTTCAGAAAGGGGCGCCGCCATTTGTGCAGTTAATATTATGTTTTTATTATTCGGCAATACATAAACAACTTCAGCGGGAGTTTTATCGATTTCCTTTAGAATATCTTCTGTGCTGGGATTCATCGTCTGAAAGCCATTAGCAACACCGTCAACTCCAAGATCATGAAACAAATCGGTGAAACCTTCTCCGGCAGAAACAGCAACAAATCCATATTTCTTATCAGGTTGAGCAATTCTCCGCACACCGTCATCAGTCTCTTTTTGTGATTCTTCCTTTTGCGCCTCACGAGCAAGCTGTTCCTTCATGTTTTCGACCTTCATATTAGATAAAAATCCATATTTCAGGCCTTCCTCAAGCGCTTTACCGGGGTTATTTGTATGAACATGCACTTTTATAATTCCGTCATCATCAGCAACAACAACGCTGTCACCAATACTTTCAAGATAAGAGCGCAGTTTTTGCGGCTCATGGAAGCGGGGATTGTACACCTTATTTACGATATATTCTGTGCAGTAAGCAAAATTAATATCTTCCCCGTTAAATGATGCGAAATCAGCTCTGTCAGAAACAGCAGCGGATTCCTGTGTTTCTATAATTACTCCGTTATCAAGAACGCTTTTCATACCCTCAAGTATATATACTAAACCTTGTCCGCCGGCATCGATTACACCTGCAGCTTTCAAAACGGGAAGCATATCCGGCGTCTTTGAAAGAGTATCTTTAGCAACCTCGATGATTTTATCGAACATAAGAAGTGCGTCAGAAGTTTCTCCAGCATAAGTAACAGCTTCTTCTCCTGCAACCCGAGCGACAGTGAGGATTGTACCCTCAGTTGGTTTCATTACAGCTTTATAAGCAGCCTCGACACCCATTTTAAGTGCGCCTGCAATATCTGCGCCATCCGCTGTTTCTTTCCCCAATAACCCTTTGGCAAATCCTCTGAATATCAGGGATATTATAACACCCGAATTTCCTCTTGCCCCTCGAAGAAGCGCTGACGCAGCCGCAGATGCAACTTCTCCTGCACTTTTTCCATCAAGTTTTTTTACATCATTTGCTGCACACCTGAAAGTCATGCCCATGTTAGTTCCGGTGTCCCCGTCCGGCACGGGAAATACATTCAAATCATTTACAGAAGCTTTATGGTTTTCAATATTGTTTGCTGCCGATATGTACATGTCCCGCAGCAAATCACCGCTTATTATCTTACTCAAGTTTCAATACCTCCACCGCACCTTATCGTACGCGTTTTAAAATTTCATATCGTCAACAAAAACCGTGACTCGTGACACTGCAAAACCCGTAAGGTCCTCTACGCAGTATTGAACCTTGTGTACAATGCTTTCAATAATGGCCGGAATGTTTACCCCATAAAGCACAACTATGTGCAAGTCTATTTCAAGCAGGTTTTCGCAGAATGTCACCTTAACGCCCTTTTCATAATTTTCTTTCTTGAGAAGAGAAACTATTCCTTCCGTTGCGCTTTTATTTGCCATGCCTACAACACCGTAGCAGCTTGTAGCAGCTAAACCGACAATTTCACCAAATGCTTCGGAGGATATTATGACGTTGCCCGTTTTATTTTCTATTCTGACCATGGTTTCACCTCGTTTTGCTATTATAATGCTATTTTATTGTACAACATATCCATAAAATTAACAACATTTTATTTTTCAGTAAATTCTATGCCTGAAAAAGCGTCTGAAACTGACGAAGATAGCGCTAGTTTTGAGCTCGGCAATGTAACAAATTCATTTACCCCAAAATATAACGGTATTATCGGCATCTCCTGATCCATTAATTTTATAATATTAGATGCTGATGTTTTGAGGGATGCATCATCTGCTGAATTTTTTACTGCATTAATGCCGTTATTAATATCATTGTTCGAATAACGTCCATAATTAAGTGATCCACCTGAGCCAATAAGAGAAGTTACATCCATGTCGTTTTTAATACTGACCTCTCCTATGTATAAATCAAAATCCCCTGAGGATAGAGCCTCTGTATAGTCTGACCACGACCGCGAATCAACAGTAATTTTAATACCCACTGATAAAAGATTTTGTGCTATATGCTGTGCTAACTCTACCTTATCATAATTTTCTTTATTAACAAGCAAACTTAAATTAAGTATTATGTGCTGACTGTTCCCATTATACCCTGCCGCCTGCAATAGGGAAGATGAAGTTTTAAGGTCAAAACTCCCGCTGATGGCAGAGTGATCGAACAGATACCAGGATGGGTTTATACATGAATACGAAACATACGGCTTAACCGTCACGAAACTTTCACTGTCCTCGACTCGGTTGACAGCCATACTTATCGCACGTCTGACATTCGCGTTTGACAAGCCCCTCTTTCCGGCATTTACACCAAGGTATATCAAGTTGTTATTTACAACTGAACCCGCTGATCTCGTTCCGGTTTCTTTTATTTCATATTTTGTATCACCGCTTAATTCTAGCAGTCCTATTTTCCCGTTTAAAAAATCGCTGACCGAAGTATCAGTATCGCTGTTGGCTATTAAATCAATTTCCTTAACCAATACTTTCGACTCAGATTTGTTGAAATAGTTATCATTATATATTAATTTTCCCTTTTGAAGTTTGTATCGACCCGTTCCGTTGACATCCGATTTACCAGCACCGCTTTTAACAATAGGGAAGTCAAGCATTGATAAAAACAATGCGTCTGTGTTATTAAGCGTTATACGTAAACTGTATGTACCTGTTGTTTCAGTTGAAGAAATTTCCTTCAATCTGTCATAATAAATGCTTGATGAGTTATTAAGTATTGTATCGATAGTATATTTCACATCTGAAGAAGTAAGTTCTGCGCCGCTATGGAAAGAGATTCCCTGTCTAATGGTTATATCGAATATTTTATTATCAGCTATCGTGCAGCTTTCTGCAAGCTCAGGTTGTGGTTTATAACTTTTATCAAGAGAGTACAATCCATTATATATAAGATGAGAAATGCGGCCGTTTATTTTGTCATTTGTATACAAAGGGTTCAGCGGTATCTCTGAGTTATAAAGCAGACCTTGCGTGTGTTCTTGGGCAGGCTGAGCTGAAACAGGTTTATCTGGTTCTGTCGCAGTCTCTACTGAGTTTGAACATGCAGTCACGAAAATAAGAAAAAATGAGAGTAAAATAATCGCTGTCTTTCTCATAGTCAGTTCTCCTTAATTTCAATAAATGCTATATGGCTGCCGCGTGCGTCACCGCATCGACGGTGCGAAAAGAATAGATCTTCCTCACAGTATGTGCACAAGCCGGATATCGTTATGTTTTTTTCAAGCAGTCCGGCTTCCATAAGCAATCCCTTGTTTGCGCCCCATAAATCAACATGATATTTGCCATTTTGGCAATCGACTATATCAAAATCCTTTAAACAAGACTTAAATATTTGCGCCGTTTCTTCTCCCACTTCGAAATGACATTTACAGATTGAAGGCCCGATAACCGCAATTAAATCTTTAGGATTCGTGCCGTATTCATTAGTTAATGTGTGAACCGCCTTTTCCGAAATATGGGCAACCGTGCCACGCCAGCCTGCATGCACTGCCGCAATTGCATTTCTAACAGGATCATAAAAGAGAATCGGTACACAGTCTGCATAAACTGCAGTCAGTACTACTCCCGGAACGTCGGTCACAAATCCATCCGCTTCTTCCTGCTGCATTTCGGGGCAGGGGAAACCGCCTATCGATTTTTCTGAAACCTTAATAATCCTGTCTCCATGTACCTGCTTGTTGCAGACAATATTGCACTCAAGTCCAGCTGCATCACAAATCCTACTGAAGTTCTCTGTGACACATTCATCGTTGTCGCCTCTATGATAACTTAAATTTAAAGATGAAAAAACACCGTCGCTTGTTCCTCCGACACGTGTTGCAAAAGCTGCTTTTATATTATTGAACTGATTTAACGAGTCTGGTTCATAATAAACTACCCCGTTACATCCCGTTTTAAGCATACCGTTCTCCAAATGATATATTTATTTTTATTATACTATATTCCATATATAAAGTATAATAATTTTAAATATAAAAGAACTCACGATCAATGAGTCCTCTTAAATTATTTTATAATAGTTTCAATTCTAATACAATTACCTGTGGCTTCGTCAATATCTAAAAGTGCGGCATTGATTTTTGCAATACCTTCTCCTTCTTTAAATCGAACCGGCATTTTAGTTAAGAATTTCTTTATTACTTCTTCTTTTCCAACCCCTATAATCGAATCTGTAGGCCCAGTCATGCCCACATCGGTTATGAAACCGGTCACTCCTCCCAGAACCTGCGCATCAGATGTCATAACATGTGTGTGTGTACCGAGTACCGCAGAGGCTCTGCCTTTGACATATTCAGCAAATGCGCGTTTTTCGCTGGTTGCTTCTGCATGAAAATCTATAACAATTATTTTCGTTTTGAGGGCTGCTTCTTTAAGCAGTGTATCTGCTACTCTGAACGGACAATCAAGAGCATCTAAAAAAACGATCCCACTCAAACTGATAACGGCTATATCACTTTTTCCTGTATTATAAATGCACATTCCTTTTCCTGGCGCGCCGCTTGGATAATTTGCCGGTCTAAGTATATATTCTTTCTCCGCGAGATACGTATAAATCTCACGTCTTTGAAAAGAATGGTTTCCTCCTGTTATTATATCTACCCCAGCTTCAAACAGTTCGTCCGCAGACTGGGGAGTCACTCCGTTATTATCAGCTGAATTTTCTCCATTTGCTATAACTACGTCAACCCCGGTCTCGCGCCTTAATGCCCATAATGTACTCTTTAGAAAGGCTCTACCCTTGGCTCCTACAACATCTCCGATAAATAATAATTTCATAAATGCTCCTTCATACTAACTATACCACATTGTAATTATATGCCGCGAAATGCCAACTAAGCAATAGATTATTTAAGTAAATTAAAAAACTGACGCCTCTTTGCTGTGGCGCCAGTTTTTGATTATTATTCAGTTACTTCGCGTAATCAACAGCTCTGTTTTCACGTATTACATTTACCTTGATCTGCCCCGGATATTCAAGCTCACCTTCGATTTTTTTAACTATATTACGAGCTAGCAGTACAATATCATCGTCTGAAATTGCAACAGGATTAACCATAATCCTTACTTCACGGCCGGCCTGAATTGCAAATGAACGCTCAACTCCTTCAAAGCTATTTGATATTTCCTCAAGCTTTTCGAGACGTTTAATATAAGTTTCAAGGTTTTCTCTGCGTGCTCCCGGCCTTGCCGCAGATATAGCATCTGCTGCCTGAACTAGAGCTGCGATGATAGAATGAGGCTCAACGTCACCATGATGGCTTTCTATCGCATTAATAATTATGTCGCTCTCTTTATATTTTCTCGCAACATCTACGCCGATTTCAATATGGGAACCCTCAATTTCATGATCGAGCGCCTTGCCGATGTCATGTAAAAGCCCTGCTCGTTTAGCAAGTTTAACGTCGATGCCAAGTTCGGATGCCATGATTCCTGCAATATGAGATACTTCAATAGAATGCAGCAAAACATTCTGACCATAACTGGTTCTATACTTTAATCTGCCCAGCAGTTTGACAAGCTCTGGATGGAGACCGTATGTATTGGTCTCAAACATCGCTTTTTCGCCTTCCTGCTTAATAATGTTTTCAATGTCTCGCTTGGTCTTTTCAACCGTTTCCTCGATCTTTGCCGGATGGATGCGTCCGTCATGCACTAATCTTTCAAGCGACAATCTGGCGATTTCACGTCTTATAGGATCAAAGCTTGATACTGTGATTGCTTCCGGGGTATCGTCAATTATAAGGTCAACGCCAGTAAGTGTTTCAAGCGCCCGGATATTTCTTCCTTCACGGCCTATTATGCGGCCTTTCATCTCATCGTTTGGAAGAGCCACGACTGAAACGGTTGCTTCGGCAACATAGTCGGCCGCGCATTTTTGAATTGCGAGCGTTATGATTTCCTTTGCTTTTTTGTCACTTTCCTCTTTAAATCTTTGATCAAGCTCTTGAATTTTTAAAGCCTGTTCATGAACAATTTCATTTTCTAACCGATTTATAAGATATTCTTTTGCCTGATCGACTGTAAAACCAGATATTCTTTCAAGCACGTCCCATTGCTGCTTTTTAATATTTGAGACGTCCTCCTGTGTAGCTTCAACTTCCTGAAGCTTTTGATTAAGTTTTTCTTCCTTTTTTTCAAGTGTCTCGTATTTCTTGTCTATCGCTTCTTCTTTTTGCTGCAGGCGGTTTTCTGAACGCTGAACTTCTTTGCGCCGCTCTTTTAACTCACGTTCTGATTCCTGTCTGCTTTTTAAAATTTCCTCTTTTGCTTCCAGAACGGCTTCTTTTTTCTTGTTTTCCGCAGTTTTTATAGCATCATTAATAATCCTGGTTGCCTCTGTCTCTGCAGAGCCAATCTTTCCTTCAGCTATGCTTTTTCTATATTTTATACCGACAAAAAAAAGAATAATTCCCGAGAGAATCGCCGAAACCGCACAGGAAACAACTAGCAATAATGTATTGCCCATTGCTTTCCTCCTGTTAATATTCAATGCTTTTATACGATTCCTTTAATTTTCAAACAAAACAAAATTCAAGAAAGTTATGTCAGACTTTAAAGGAAATATAACATGCAATTTGTGAAAAATGCACATTAATACTATAATTATAAAGATTATACCCCTCACTGTCAAGAAAATATCTCAGTTTCATATTATTTGGTTGATTTATTTTTTTATCACGTATTTTGTATATTTTATACAAAATACGTGCAGTACAATATAACGTTTTTGTCACGCAAAACTTTATATTTAAAAACGCAACTCTTTTTAATGAAAAATAGAATCTTCGATAAATAAGAAAGAACGCCGTTGGCGTTCTTTCTTATTTATCTCTTGTGTTTGTGTATATTTAACGTATCAAAATTATACTTGTGGATGTTCTTTATAATTTTATTATTTCTATTATCAATCTTTTTATCAAACGTCCTTCGTGAAAGCCCCGGATCACCAATTATTCCGGGGCCTGCAATGCACCCTCCTGAACATGCCATTCCTTCAATGAAATCCTCGGATAGCTTACCGGCTTTTAACAGTGAAAGTGCCGTTTTGCATTCAGCTATCCCGCTGCATTTTTGAGCAGCTATTGGCTGAACCTCACCTCTTTCTTCAAGCGCTTTCATTACGGCAGCCGTAACACCTCCCGATTTTGCAAATCCCTTGCCGAAACTGGTTGCCAATTCGCTATCCAATTCAAATTCTTTTAAATTAACTTTTTTTGCCTTGAGCATAGCGGATAGCTCCTGAAATGTCAGCACTCCACTTATGAGACCTATATGATTCTGCAAGACATCTGCTTTTTTAGCAATACAAGGGCCTATAAATACTATAACCGCTCTGTTATCGATTTTTTCACGTATATATTTTGCTGTAGCTGCCATCGGAGATAAAAGGCTTGAAACATTATCGCAAAGCTCCGGATAGTTTTTTTCAATAAGATCTACAAAGGCTGGGCAGCAGGATGATGTGAGTTTTTTTCTGGTTGACTTGCAATCAGCCAGTTCGGCTGCCTCTTCTGCCGCAACTGCGTCTGCACCAAGTGCGGCTTCATATACACCGACAAACCCCAATTTCTTTAATCCTTTTTTTATCTGTCCAATTGAAATTTCTCTAAACTGACCTTCTATTGCCGGCGCTGCTACGGCGTAAACATTCAACTCAGGGTTTTTAAGATAATCTATCACATTTGTTATCAAAGACAAGTCCGAAACTGCTCCAAACGGGCAGCCAATGACACAATTCCCGCAGTTTATGCATTTATCCTTATCTATTATAGCTATATCATTGTCGTCTATCTGAATAGCATTTACGGGACATGCCCTTCTGCAAGGGCGCTCCATATCAACGATTGCATTATAAGGGCAAGCCTCATAGCATTTGCCGCATTTTTTACACTTATCCTTATCTATGACCGCACCTTTGCTCGTTTTGGTAATAGCTCCGAAACGGCATGCTTTGACGCACTTTTGAGCAAGACATGACTGACAGTTGTCAGTTACAGTATAACGCTGAATAGGGCAACCCTCGCATGCGCACGGTATAACATGAACAACCTGCGATGGATCAAGTTCAGCGTACTGTGCTTCAGCCGGCAGTTTTCCCATTGCGAGACGCACGCGCTGCCTTATTATTTCCCGTTCACGGTAAACACAGCAGCGAAAACGCGGCTTGATACCAGGTATCATTTGATATGGGATATTCTCTGCTTCTTCTTCAAGTGTGCCATCAAAAGCAAGGGAACATACTTTTACCAATACCTCTTCCTTGATCTCGTTAATATCTCTTATTTCATTCATTGAAATCTCCTTAGTAAAAAGTGCGCTTAACCTTTTTTCCGGCTCGTATCATAAGATTATATAGATCTTCTAAAATACGAAGTTTAATGCTTAAATCAACGGGTAAATTCGGATTTTGATGAGCCGGATTGATCGCTTTGCCAATAAAAAGGTTAAGACTTGTACAATGTTCCATAAGTACTTTTGCAATCATTGCGGCCCCGTGATTTTCATCTATCTGCTCAAGACTTTCGAATTCAGTTGGATCATCAAGATACTTGCGTATTATCTCAACTGTTTTCCTAAGTGTCAATACCCCTTCAGTTACAAGATCAACCCCTTTTATATGGGCGATCGGAGGCACATCAGGATTT
Source organism: Bacillota bacterium (assembly GCA_030705925.1). NCBI lineage: Bacteria > Bacillati > Bacillota > Bacillota bacterium. The sequence continues at coordinate 37,010 of JAUZPM010000005.1, read as the reverse complement.
GATGAAGACAAAAGTGTCTCAATATTTTTGCCTGTAACGCGGCAGAGCATGTTGGCGCTGCTGCCTCCGCATATGATCTTAAGCCCTTTTGACTCCATAAATTCTCTGACGAGTTTATCATCGTCCTCTCGATTAAGCGGAGGACCTGTCAGTAAATTCACTTCCTGAAGGGGTCTGATTTTTACAGTTGCAACGGTCGCATCATCCCCTGGTTTATGCTGATAAAGCTCGTCGCAGGCAGAGCTGAGCAGGGAAGTAAGACGCGCCGAAGTAGAGGCAGTATTTGATTCATTCGTTACATATTTCGCGACATTATCCCAATCCCATCCGAGATTGAGCAGTGCGCCGATGCCGGCATAAACGACGCCGTCGCTTATCAAAACCAATGTATCGCCGATATCAACCGAGAAACGTGCCTCTTTTATGCTTTTGCCCGCAACAGTTCGTGTAATGTATTCGAAATTTACCTGCTTTCCGTCTCGAACAAAGATGCAACCCGGATTATCAAATTCAACTAAATAACCATTACCGTCGCTCGAAATATGAAGAATAGAGAACGTTGAGTATGCAACCTTCCGCAAACTGCATACTGGAAGGGTATGCACAATCGTATCAACCGTATCCTCTATCGAAGCGCCTTCACGCATCATTGTTGAAATTATTTTCGAGGTAAGCGTTGATAGGATATTTGCTTTAACGCCACTTCCCAAGCCGTCAGAAAGCACTAATATTACGCCATTGTCTGTACGTACAACTTCAACGCGGTCTCCGCACAGCTCTTCACCTAATTTATTGAGGCTTTTAAAACTTGTATCAATATAAACCATACTTACCTGTCCTTCAGGATTAGGTTTTTAAGTTTATTAAGTGTAACCTTTGTTTCAGCTGTCGTCTCGCCAAGCAGACTTGCAATCTCCTGTGCCACTGTCATCTGTTTGTCTATTACCTTCTGTGCCATTTCAACCGATTCCATTCTTAAATTATACATATTTTCAGCCGCTTCGACCTTTTCTGTGATGTCCATTAAAACGCCTACTGCAAGACCGTGCTCTTTAACATAAATAATTGTCTGATCGGTTACAACTCCAAAGTTATCGTAACTAACCTTCTTGTTATAGATATTTTCTTTTTCATCAAACACCTTTAGAAAATCTGTTGTGTCGATATACTCGAAAAGGAAGTGTTTAAGCGCCTCTGTTCTGGACACCCTAAAAAGCTTAAGCGCGGAAGCATTGATTTCTTTGATTTTCATATCCCCGTCTACAGCAACTATAAAATTGGGTGAAGCGCCTAATACGACATTTGAAAGTGTCTGTGAAATATCGTTCATATATGGCATGCACATATAAAGTTCAGCCTTGCCCTGATATACAGCTATAGCTTTGTCCCGGCAGGTGGGGTAACCGCAGCTGCCACAGTTCAGTTCCTGTTCCTTTGTTGGTTTCCCTATTTGAGTTAAGATCTTTCTAATTGTTTCTTCGCCCGGAATGTCAGTTATTAAACCTGCCTGCTTATAATAATACGATATATCGATTGGGCTATATTCAGGCTCTTCTAAAGTATCACCAGCATAGTCCATTACTTTATTTTTGCTTCGGTAAAGAGGAGTGCTCTTTTCCGGCATCATAGGTCCGCCTACACACCCGCCGGTGCAGGCATTAACCTCTATAAAACTATGGTTAAGTCTGCCGCTTCTAATGTCTGCTAGCATTTGTTTAATATTATCAATACCGCTTACACTTATAAAGTCGTAACGGTCGCCCACATGATCCCTGTTTTTTAGGTCATATAAAATGCCATTCTCAATAGGATAGATACGTGAATAGCCTGAATGGCGGTCAAATGTCTCACTAGGCATTTTTAATATAGAAATATTCTTTTCATTAAGCAAATCATCAAGCTGCCTAAAGGTTATGGCCCCGTCTATATATCCGCCGTTCTTTGCTTCATCAAGCTTTGACACACACGGGCCTATGAATACGACACGAGTATCCATGCCGTAATTTTCTTTTATCAGTTTACCATGTGCCTGCATGGGGGAAAGTACAGGAGCTATTAAACTTACAAGGTCAGGATAATATTTCTGCACTAACATGTTTACAGTAGGGCAGCAGCTGGAAAGAATATTACTCATCTCACCAAGTTCTATTAAGTTAGCATACTCATCAGTAACGTATCTGGCTCCAATACTTGTTTCTTCTATGTAGTCAAAGCCTAAACTCCGTAAAGCAGCAGCAACTCTTCCAGCATTTTCTGTCCCATAAGCAGTTATAAAAGATGGCGCCAAACTTACGACCGTACGTTCCTCTCCTATTGCCAACGCCTTAATCGCCTCGACATCATTTGTCAGAGATTTTGCCTTCTGCTCGCAGGTAATTATGCATCTGCCGCAAAGAATGCATTGGTTATCGATAATGTCCACTTTTTCATCTTTATATCTGATAGATTTTACTGAACAATTCTTAAGGCAACGGTAACAGTTCTTACAATTTGCCTTTTTTACTGCAATTAGACCCATAAAATCACCCCAATTGCATCTTAAAAGCAGGAAGTATAACAGCAATAAAAAAATCATCAACCCCGTCCGGCAATATAGAATAATATTTATCGTCAAACTTGACAGATACTCCGCTTCCTGTACACCTTCCCATGCAGAATGACCCCTTTAACGATAGCTTTTCTGCAAGTTTATAATCGCTCATAAGCGCTTCTAACCGACCTATAACCTCGCGCGAGCCTTTAAGGTGGCAAGAGCTTCCGACGCATACCATTAGATCCATAATTTATCTCTCCTTTTCAAAACAAGGGGCACAGGTTAAAGCCCGTACCCCTTGACATCGATATTTTATTTTCCGTAATAGGCTTTTGTTAAAATATCTTTTATTTCACTAACCAGCGGAAGTCTTGGATTAGCTGTCGTGCACTGATCTTCAAATGCTCTGTCTGCAAGTTCATCAAGATTAGCAAAGAATGCGCCTTCATTAACACCACAGTCTTTAAAGCACATCGGAACCTCAAGTTCCTTCATTAGATCCTTAACTGCTTTGACCAGAGACCCGACGCCCTCTTCTGTTGTAGAAGCTTTTAATCCAAGGCGTTTTGCAATTTCAGCATATTTTTTATCCGCAATGAAAGCCTCGTATTTCGGGAAGGAAACACGCTTAGTCGGAGTCTTGCTGTTATAGTCAATTACATAGGGGAGAAGGACAGCATTTGCACGACCATGTGGCACATGGTATTCGCCGCCAATCTTGTGCGCCATAGAATGATTTACGCCAAGAAATGCATTTGTAAATGCCATACCGGCCATGCAGCTTGCGTTATGCATTTTTTCACGGGCTACTGCATCGCTTCCGTTATGGTAAGCACGGGGCAGAAATTCGAACACCATCTCTATTGCCTTCATCGCAAGTCCGTCTGTATAATCCGATGCCATTATTGAAACGTATGCTTCAATGGCATGGGTGAGCACATCCATTCCTGTATCAGCAGTTATGCGTTTTGGAACAGTCATAACAAGTTCAGGATCAATAATTGCGACGTTTGGAGTAAGCTCATAATCCGCAAGAGGATATTTTATATTTTTTTGTTTATCAGTAATAACCGCGAAAGATGTCACTTCAGAGCCTGTTCCAGAGGTTGTCGGAATTGCGACAAGTTTTGCTTTAGTGCCGAGCTTCGGGAATTTGTATGCTCTTTTTCTTATATCAAGGAATTTAAGTTTCATAGCATTTACGTCTGCATCAGGATGCTCATAGAATAGCCACATGCCTTTCGCCGCATCAATTGCAGATCCGCCGCCCAGAGCGATGATAACATCCGGCTCGAATTCATTCATAATAGCCACACCGCGGCGTATAGTATCAAACGAAGGATCTGGCTCGACATCACTGAAGATTTTTGCATGGCAATATTCATGACGTTTACGGAGGTAATACAGGATTTTGTCAACATATCCAAACTCAACCATGTTGGGATCAGTAACTATAAAAGCTTTAGTTATGTCAGGCATTTTTTCAAGATACTGAATAGAACCTCTTTCAAAATATATCTTGTCAGGAACTTTGAACCACTGCATGTTGACTCTCCTTTTTGCCACTCTTTTTTTGTTTATAAGGTTGACAGAAGATACGTTAACAGTCGTTGAATTCCCGCCGAATGTGCCGCACCCTAGTGTTAATGAGGGCATGTTCGTGTTATATATGTCGCCGATAGCACCCTGAGAAGCCGGAGAATTGACGATAATACGTCCTGCTTTCATTTTAGCTGAGTATTCATCAATGATCTCATGATTTTCACTGTGAATAACCGCCGAATGGCCAAGTCCGCCAAAAGAAATTACCTGTTCAGCCCTGTTTATTCCTTCTTTAGCATCTTTAACGACGTAATATGCAAGGATAGGGGATAGCTTTTCTTTAGAAAGCGGGAAGTCAACCCCAACGCCATCCAGTTTTGCAAGTAGGATCTTTGTATCGTCCGGTACATTTACTCCTGCGGATTTAGCAATAAAAGCTGCGGGTTTACCGACTATATCCGCATTCAAAGCGCAGGCTTTTTCTTTATTAAAGCAGAAATTTTCAAGCTTACTTATTTCTTCTTTGGTTAAGAAAACGCATTTGTTATCGGTCATCAATTTCTCAAACGCTTTTGAGATTTCTTTTTCAACGATTACCGACTGCTCAGATGCGCAGATCATTCCATTATCAAACGTTTTGGAGAGAATAAGATCATTTACGGCTCGATCCAAATTAGCGCTTTTTTCAATGAAGCACGGAACATTGCCAGGGCCAACGCCAAGTGCCGGTTTCCCGCAGGAATACGCGCTTTTTACCATTCCCGAGCCACCGGTAGCTAAAATCAATTTTACCTTTGGATGGTTCATTAAGGCATTTGTTGCCGCAAGTGATGGATGTTCAATCCATTGGATGCAGTTTTCAGGCGCTCCTGCAGCTATTGCAGCATCTCTGACTATTCTTGCCGCTTCACTGCTGCTTTTTTGAGCAGAGGGATGAAATCCGAAAATTATCGGATTTCTTGTTTTCATAGCTATTATTGATTTATACATTGTAGTTGATGTAGGATTTGTAACAGGAGTTACACCTGCAATAATGCCAACCGGTTCAGCCACAACTTCAAAGTCCTCATTCTCGTTATCATCTATAATTCCAACCGTTTTATCATATTTGATACTGTGATAAATGTATTCTGTTGCAAAGATGTTCTTTGTGATCTTATCCTCGTAAACACCTCTTTTAGTTTCTTCAATTGCAAGTTTCGCTAGATACATTTGTTTGTCTAAGCCGGCAAGTGCCATAGCTTTAACAATATTATCTACCTGCTCCTGATTTAATGAAAGCATTTCTTCTCCGGCCTTCGCTGCCCTTTCAGCTAAGACATTAATCTCCTTCTCAACATCAAAATCATTAGATTGCTTATTTGTATCCATATTAGATCCTCCTTCTCAAGTTTTTCTTTCTGGTTATAGTATATTCGATTGTTAAACTTTTGTCAATGTATTTCGTTAAACTTTTAACAATTGGCTTGCACATTTTTTTGTATAATTATTCCTACAATTTGTGCATGCTAAACAAAGCAAAGTATACAATAAAGCTATAATTTTCAATTCTATCTCCTTAACATTTTTATTGATGAGGTGTATAATTAAACTCAAATTCCCGCTCGGGAGGAAATATGAACAAAAATTTTAAACTATACTGGACTCTTTTCACATCAACATTTGTGCTGAGTGCTTTTACAGTTGGCGGTGGATACGTGATAGTCCCGCTCATGCAGAAAAAGTTTTCTGAACAGCTAAAATGGATTTCTAATGACGAAATCATAGATATTGCATCCCTGGCTCAGGCCGCTCCGGGCCCGATTGCGGTAAATGCGGCAATGCTTATCGGATATAAAACCGGCTCTGTTTTGGGTGCTTTTGTGACAGTTTTAGGAACTGTATTGCCGCCTCTTATTATAATGGCAGCAGTATCCTTCTTTTATACCGCGTTTATAACTAACGCCGTAGTGGCTGCAGTACTTAAAGGAATCCGTGCAGGAGTTGCAGCAGTAATGGTTGACGCTGTTATTTCAATGGCACAAACATTATTAAAGAAAAAAAGTTCTTTCAATTATATTGTTTTAATTATAGCATTTTTACTTTCATTTGTTTTTAATATAAATTCTGCTTATATTATTTTAGGAGCCGGCATTTTAGGCTACGTTTACTATACTATTATGAAAAAAAGAGAGAAGGTCGCTAAATGATATATCTAAAACTGTTTTTAAGTTTCTTTCAAATTGGCCTTTTCTCCTTTGGCGGCGGTTATGCTGCTTTACCCCTTATTCAGCATCAAATAGTTGATATTCAAGGCTGGATATCAGTTTCCGAAATGACTGATATAGTGGCAATATCACAAATGACCCCAGGTCCTATAGCCATAAATGCAGCTACCTTTGTCGGTACAAAAATCGGGGGGATAATAGGTGGCGTAGTCGCAACTCTAGGATGTATTACTCCATCCTGCATTATCATGATGCTGATTTCCTGGTATTTTTTCAAAAATAGGGAAATACCACTTGTGCAGGGTATATTGACCGGAATACGGCCCACAATCATAGGGCTAATTTCTGTAGCATGCCTTACAATGGCGCTTGGTGTATTTTTTAACAGTGATAATATCTCGTCTCTTTTTATAAATGCACTTACAAAAATAGATATTCGTGGTATAGCTATTTTTATTATGACTATAATATTGCTGAAAAGTAAGAAACTTGGCACTATTCCAGTAATGTGTCTCAGCGGTATTATTGGAGCGTTTTTGTATTTAATATAAAAAATGAGGCACAGTATAACTTTGTGCCTCATTTTTATTGACAAATGTAATCTAATTTGTTAATCTAATAATTAGAGTCGATGAGTAGTTATGATGGGAAGTTATCCGTCTAAGCTCATCGCTTTTTTTATTTAAAAAAAACTTTTGATAGTATCCATAGCATCTTCACAAACCAGTTTGGCGCCTTCCGCTTCTGTAACAAGTTCCCCAAATTCTGAGATAAGAGAATTAATGTTTTTAGCTTCTTGCCCGCCTGTACATATATCAAGGTAATAAACTTCCCCATCATGCAGAAGCCTAGCGGATGTACTTTTTCGGAGGGAGCGGCAAAGCATAATAACGTCCTCAAAATCCTTTAATCTGCAAATTATATGTACGTCACTTAAAATCCTGATAGTAAGATAAAAAATCCGTTCACCTGTGGGGTACGCGCTTATTTCGATCCGTCTGCCCTTTGCTGCAAAGCCAATTTCATTCTCAGCAGTATCAATTGCATCTGTTAACGCTTGTTCAAATGCAGGATTCCCAGTGCTTATTTCTTCAAACCTGCCTATTTTATATCGATCTAGGTCTTCCTCAAAAAAATAAACCTGGCAAAGATCATTGCTTATCGGTTTTAGTTTCATATAATTAGCCTCCGACAGGCCGGATTTATTTCCGGCAAATAATATGTTTTTATTATAAAACATTTCTCAAGCCTGCAAAATGCAAAATTATTGCCAGCAACACCACAATATACTGCGGCTTACATCTTTTAAGCCTTTTCAACAATAGTACGCGCGTTTATAATTATATTATATTTTACTTATACAATTAAGAGGTGAACAAATGGTAAGAACTTTCAGAGGGGGTATACATCCCCAGTATTATAAGGAAAACACAAATACATTAAAAATAGAGCAAATGCCTGCTCCGGCAAAAATGTATTTCCCGGTGCTTCAGCACATAGGTGCTCCATGTGAACCTATTGTGAAAATTGGTGATCATGTAATGATAGGTCAAAAAATTGCCGACAGCAGCGCACCTGTTTCAGCCCCTATACATGCTTCGGTTTCTGGAACTGTATCAGCAATTGAGATGCATCCTCATCCGTCAGGCTCAGACTGTCTTACAATTGTTGTCGATAATGACAGCTTGGATACCTTCTCTCCCAATATTACCGATTGCCAATCCGCCTTTAATGATATTTCCACTGAAGAGCTTCTTACAATAGTGCGCGAAGCAGGCATTGTCGGGATGGGTGGGGCAGGATTTCCTGCGCATTTAAAGCTATCGAGTGCGCTTGGCAAAATAGATACACTGCTCATAAACTGTGCGGAATGCGAACCATTTTTAAGTTCAGATCACCGCATGATAATAGAGGAAACTGACAGCATTATAAACGGCGTGCAGATTTTGCGCAAATTTTTTGACCTCGAAAAAGCAACTATATGTATCGAGGACAACAAACAAGATGCAATAGCAATCTTAAAACAACGTTTATCACGAGATTATGCAAATGGGATAGAATTATCCATTCTTGAGACTAAATATCCACAGGGTGGAGAAAAACAGCTGATAAAAGCCGTAACAGGAAGGGAAGTTCCAAGCGGAAAACTTCCTGCTGATGTTAAATGCATTGTAATGAATGTTGACACCGCTGCATCTATCTTCCGGGCTGTATATTTGAGACAGCCTGTTTATAGGCGCATTGTTACAGTTTCAGGGGACGCAGTAATAAATCCTAAAGTATTATCAGTTAGGATAGGAACTCCATTTCAAGACGTTTTAGATTTTTGCAGCGGTTTAAAAGGCAACGTTTCAAAAATCATAAACGGAGGTCCAATGATGGGAATTGCACAGTATAATCTTTCTGTTCCTGTCATAAAAACTACATCTGGAATACTTGCATTATCAGATTCTCATGACAGAGAAGTAAGCAAGCCGGTATGCATACACTGTGGAAAGTGCATAGCAGTATGCCCGATGAAACTTGAACCTATTTATCTGTCAATGTTTATTAAAAAAGGAAACTATGATGATGCTGAAAATTATCGCATAATGGATTGCATTGAATGCGGAAGCTGCTCGTTTATATGCCCTGGAAGATTAAATCTTGTTCAGGAATTTCGTGTAGGCAAGTTGAAAGTAATTGAAAAACGCCGCAGACAACAGGTTAAATAGGAGGATTAAATGGAAAAATTATTGACTGTTACCTCATCTCCCCATATAAGAAGTGAAGAAAATACCCATTCGATAATGACCGATGTGATAATTGCTCTTATGCCGCCTCTTGTTGCAGCTATGTACTTTTTCGGCTACCGTGCATTGTTGCATACACTTGTAGGTGTAGTATCCTGCATTTTGTTTGAATATATAACACGGCGCATCATGAAACGCAATAATACGATTGGAGACCTGTCTGCTGTTGTAACAGGTATCCTTCTGGCATACAACATGTCTGTATCTGCACCGCTTTGGATGACGGTAATAGGGTCTTTCATAGCCATAGTAGTTGCAAAACAGCTTTTTGGCGGCCTTGGTCAAAATTTTATGAACCCGGCGCTTACAGGAAGGATATTTCTGGCTGCAAGTTTCACCGGTGCAATGACGACATGGGCTCATCCAGTGTTTTTATGGACTGCAAATCTCGGCGCAGATGCTGTTACGACAGCAACGCCGCTGGTAAGCCTTAAGGCGCACACACTTCCAGACACTTCTTTATTTATGATGCTTCTTGGCGGAACCGGCGGGTGCATAGGTGAAACTTCGGCTCTGCTTCTCGTTGCCGGCGGAATCTATCTAATGATGCGTAGAGTAATAACTTGGCATACGCCTGTTTCTTATATCGGAACAGTTGCTATTATTACTTTTCTTTCAAGCGGCGGCCTTAACAGAGGGCAATTTATGCTTTCTGAGTTACTTTCGGGCGGGCTGATGCTTGGCGCGTTTTTTATGGCAACTGACTATGCAACAACCCCCGTTACTGGGAAAGGGAGAATTATTTTCGGAATAGGATGTGGGCTTCTGACGGTTCTGATACGTTATTACGGCGGATACCCGGAAGGAGTCTCATATGCAATAGTGCTTATGAACCTTCTTACATGGTTTATCGATAAATATACAAAGCCAAAAGCATTTGGAAGGGGTGTTAAACTTGGGTGATAAAAAACATAATGAAATAATACGCCTCGGGCTAATTCTTTTTACCATTACTTTTATAACAGCACTTTTGCTTGCCTTTGTAAACGGAATAACAAAGGATAAAATAGCGGAAAACTCAGCAAAAACAAAAAAAGAAGCCATGCAGCAGATCTTTTCTAATGCTGATAGTTTTGACAAATTAAATCTTGCCGCCACGGATGTCGTTACAGAGGGCTATACTGCTAAAAAAGATGGTAAATCCATCGGCTATGTCATCAGTGTAGAACCTCAAGGCTTTGGAGGAGCTATTTCAATGTTAGTCGGTATTACGCCCGATAAAAAGGTTTCTACTTATGTTATTACGAACATGAACGAAACCCCGGGACTTGGGACAAAGGCAAAAGATGCTTCTTTTTCAAGCCAGTTTAAAGATAAAACAGCTAATATTAAAGTAGTTAAAACCACACCATCAAATAATGAAGTTCAGGCGATCAGCGGTGCAACAATTTCTTCAAATGCTGTAACTAAAGGCATAAATGCTGCCCTTGATGCAGTTTCAAAACTAGGATAGGGAGGTAAAAATGAAACTAGATCAACTATCCCAATTGAAAGATGGAATTATAACTCAAAACCCAACTTTTATCCAACTGCTGGGTATGTGTCCTACACTGGCTGTTACGACTAGCGTACAAAACGGCATTGGTATGGGGCTTGCGGCAACAGCAGTTTTGATATGCTCAAACGTTGCAATATCACTGCTCAGAAAAATAATCCCTGGAAAGATCAGGATTGCGGCATATGTTGTAATAATTGCGGGTTTCGTAACAATGGTAGACCTTTTGATGCAGGCATACTTACCGGCATTGTCAAAAGTTCTCGGTATATATATACCATTGATTGTTGTTAACTGCATAATTCTTGCGAGAGCAGAAGCATTCGCATCAAAAAGCAAGCCTTTCCCGTCCTTTTTAGACGGGCTTGGCATGGGATTAGGCTTTACGTTTGCCTTGACTATCCTAGCTTCCGTCCGCGAGTTAATAGGAAACGGTACAATTCTTGGGATAAACTTGCTGGGGGCAAATTATCCAAAAGTAATTATGATGATACTCCCGGCCGGAGGATTTCTTACGCTTGGGTTTCTAGTTGCAGGCGTACAGTACCTTAAACAAAGAAAGGGTGAGGAAAAGAAATGACATCAATATTACTAATTGTAATTAATGCAATATTAATAGAAAACTTCGTTCTAGTTAAATTTCTTGGAATCTGCCCATTTCTTGGAGTTTCAAAAAAGACAGATACTGCAATCGGAATGGGAATGGCTGTCGTGTTTACAATAACACTTTCGTCAGCCCTGACCTGGGCAGTTAATAATTTTATTTTAGTGCCTCTGCACCTGCAGTACATGCAAACCGTTGCGTTTATTCTAGTAATAGCAACCTTGGTTCAGTTTGTTGAGATGGCACTCCAAAAGATAATGCCGGCGCTCTACCAAGCTCTTGGCATATATCTTCCTCTCATAACGACAAACTGCGCTGTGCTCGGATCTGCTTTATTAAATATACAACGAGGATATAACTTTATAGAATCAGTGGTATTCGGTTTTTCCGCTGCCGTTGGTTTTATGCTTGCAATCGTAATCTTTTCAGGCGTACGAGAAAGACTTGCTTACAGTGACATTCCAAAAGCATTTCAGGGATTCCCTATGGCTCTCGTTGCTGCTTCACTGCTTTCTATGGCATTTATGGGATTTCAGGGTCTTAAGCTTCCGCTGTAAGAGAATTTGATATTATAAATCGGTTTGCCCGCTTACCGTAAAAGGGGCTCGCAGCGCCATTTTTTAGCTGCGCAGCATGGAGTCAATTATGATAATGCCAATTTTATATGCGGTGCTCGCCCTTAGCATTATGGGGCTTTTATTTGGTATAACGCTTGCATTCGCATCAAAAATATTTGCTGTTGAAAAAGACGAAAGAATACCTCAGATACAAGAAGTCCTTACTGGTGCAAACTGCGGTGGATGCGGATATGCCGGATGCTCCGCTTTTGCAACAGCAGTTGCTGAGGGAAGAGCAAAAATCAACGGCTGTCCTGTTGGAGGCACAAAAGTTGCTGCTAAAGTAGCCGCAATCATGGGTACAGAAGAAATAGCCGAGGAAAGAAAAAATGCATTTGTACGTTGTGCAGGATCAGCAAACTCAGCAATAAAAAAATACGAATACAAAGGCGAACACGACTGCAACGCTGTTATGCGTTTAGGCGGTGGAGACAAAATGTGCAAATACGCCTGTATCGGTTTTGGCACCTGCGTAAAAGCATGTTCATTCGGTGCATTAAAAATCGAAAACGGGGTTGCTGTTGTTGATAAAGAAAAATGCACCGCATGTGGTTTATGTATTTCTTCCTGCCCTAAGAATCTAATAACGCTTACGCCATACGACAGTGCATATGCCGTTGCCTGTTCATCGCTCGATAAAGGTCCTGCTGTTCGCAAGCAGTGCAGCGTCGGATGCATTTCCTGCCGCATTTGCGAAAAAGCCTGTGAATTTGGAGCAATTGCGATTATAAACAACGTTGCTCAAATAGACTTTGAAAAATGCACCGGTTGTGGAGTGTGTGCCGAAAAATGTCCTTCTAAAATCATACATTGTAATAATTAATTTAATAAGATTCAAAAAATAGGGCAGTAGGCTTAAGATAAAGCTTACTGCCTTTTATATTTGCATACAGTTGACAGAATTGTCTTTAATGACATATAATAATTTTAATAATTATATATTAAATAAATATATAATATACTTATGACTAATCAGAGGTGTCATATGAACGATAGACTGCACAGATATACGGGAAAAAGTAATTGGAAAAAATGGGTGATTATATTTATACTCATTTTTATTCTTTTGTGTGCTACTGGACTTTATGTAATCGGAATTTTCGATATAAACCAAAAAAATTCTAAACCAACACAGCCGGTTACTACGTCTGAAAACAGTTCCACCACTCAAAACTCTGATCAAACAGTACAACAGCAGCCATCTGATACTCAGGCCGGAAATTCCTCTGTTGCAACTGAAGATCAAACAAAAACATCTAAAAGACCTGTTGATTTAAAATACCAACTAGTTACACAGTCTGAAATTACACAGGGGGCAGACGCTTTAATTCAGAAAGCTAAAAATGGGGAAATAAATTCAGTAATTATAGAATATAAAAATCAATTAGGCAACGTAATAGATTCTAATTCTGATTTAAACGAATATATTAAAGAATTAAAGGACAACAATCTATACGTAATTGCAGAAGTTTATGCTTTTAGGGATAATCACGAAGTTACGGTGGATAAAAAATCTGGCATTATGTATTCGAAAAACATGCTTTGGCTTGACTCAAACAATAAAAAATGGCTGAATCCATACTCTGAATCTGCATGCGACTATATAACTTCAGTTACAGATAGCGCATTTGCAGCCGGTGCAGATGAAGTAATGCTAATGGAATGTAATTTTCCCACAAACGGAAAAACTTCTTCAATATATTACGGAGATACAAATGGCGTAACAAAATCTCAATGTATTGAAAACTTTTTAAAAACACTTACACAAAATAGAGTAATTTCATTTGCAGTTCCGGTTCAGGCAACTAAAAGTAAAACTTTCGCCTCAAGTATAGGACTCGATTTTTCATATGCAGAATTGCCTTTTGTCGGAATCTATTCTAATGATGGTAAAGAGTTAACCCCTATAAAATAATAAGAGAAGCCTGAAAAAACAGCAACAGGCGCTCTCTGCTTTTAAGCTGAGATGCCTGTTGCTGTTTTGGCTTCATAAATTATCAAGTCAGCAAATTGGCAAGAATATTAACCAATATACCCCATCATATTTTTTGCGTTTCTTCTTACATAACGTCTGATTTGACGAGCCGTGCGATGGGAAATAGGCATTGGATATACTGAGCTTACAACTGCTCCGATTGCTACTCCTGCAACCATTGCGGGAATTATACCTTTCATTATTTTGTTTCCTCCTATCAAATTTCAATTATGGAACCGAACACTATTATTATTTGTTTTACAACACAGTTAATCACTTAAAATTATGGAAATGAGGACGATTTATGGCAGTTATTTCGGCATTTAAAGGCCTTCGCTTTACAAAAAAAGCAGGTGAAATAAACACACTTGTCTGCCCACCATATGATATTATTTCACCATTACAGAGAAAATCTTATGAAGCATCTAATCCCAACAATATCATTTCTTTGGAATTGCCTGACGGCGGAGAAAATCGTTATAAAAATGCAGGAAAAAAATTAAGTGAAATGATAAATGAAGGCATTTTAAAGCAGGACGAGCATGATAGTCTTTATATTTACGAAGAAGAATTCACGGCTTACGGTATAAGAAAAAAAGTAAAGGGACTTATTACTTTAGTCCGTCTAGAAGAATTTTCAAAAAATATAGTTCTTCCTCATGAAGAAACTCTTTCTAAAGCGAAAGCTGATCGTTTCAATTTAATGTGTGAAACTTTCTGTAATTTTAGTCAGGTATACTCATTGTATATGGATGGTGACAAAAATACCCGTAGTAAGATTGAAAGTGCATCTCAATACGATCCTGATATAGAATTTTCTGACGATGATAATGTTATCCACAGACTTTGGTGTATAACAGATACAAATGTTATCAATGCTATAATCGATGATTTCAAAGACAGGCAATTATTTATAGCAGACGGTCACCACCGTTATGAAACAGCTTTAAATTTCCGCAATAAACTCAGATCCGAAGGCAAAATCAATGATACCGAGCTTGGCGGAAATTATATTATGATGGATTTAGTTGATATAGAGAACGATGGTCTTGTTGTTTTCCCGACACATCGTCTTATTCGTGATGTCCAAAATTTCAGCGAAGAAAATCTGATTAAAGAATGTAAATTATTCTTTGACATTGAAACAAAAACTAATTTAAATGAAATCCAATCTGAACTAATGATAAATAACCAGGATAAATGTTTTGCGATGTATACTGGCAACAATTATTATTATAAGCTTAAACTAAAAGACTCTAATGCCATAACATTAATGAATACTGACAAAAGTGACGCATATAATGGACTTGATGTAACTATATTACATTCACTCGTCCTCGAAAGAACTCTTCATATAGATAAAGAAAATATGGCTAAACAAATAAATTTAACATATACACGCAGCATTGAGGAGGCAATTGCTGGTGTAAAAGAAGGAACATATCAGGCTGCATTTATTTTAAATCCTACAAAAGTATCTGAAATAAAAGATGTTGCTGCGGCGGGAGAAAAAATGCCTCAGAAGAGCACTTATTTTTATCCCAAACTGATAACAGGGCTCGTAATGAACAAAATGGTATAAAATATGCGCAACAGCGCAAAAGGAGTTGCCATGATGAAGATGAAAAAATCGTTTATCTCACGCATTTCCGCTGTGCTTCTTGCTATTTTATTTCTTTTTTCCGTGGAGGCGGAGGGAACCCCCAGTGATTGGTCATCCGACACAATTTCCCGTGCAATAGAAAACGGCATCATTACGGATTCAATTAAAGATAATTATCAGCAGTCAATCACACGTTTAGAATTTTGCGAACTCGTCATGAAACTGTACGCTGCAACAAACGGCGATGACAATATTTCAACCGTTTCAAACCCCTTTACTGATACTGATAATGCTGACGTAATCAAAGCTTACAGTCTTGGTTTTGTGCATGGAGTTGCCGACGATAAGTTTGCGCCGGACGAAAACATAACAAGACAGGAAATTTGCGTCATGCTTTATCGTACAGTTAATATTCTTGGATTTAAATTAAATTTATCGGCATTTCGAAGCTTGGACAGCTATACGGATCTTAAAAATGTTGCAAGCTGGGCAAAAGACGCAGTTGAGTACATGCTTAAAGCCGGCATAATGGCAGGAACAAGCACTAAAACTATATCGCCTAATGACACCACCACAAGAGAACAAGCTGTTGTATTTATGATGCGTGTATTTGATGAAATTAAAATGCCTGATTTTACAGTAGGCGGTACATGTTTGCGAATCGGTTATACTAAGAACTATGTAATCAATCATTTCGGTGCACCAGACAGAATCGATGAAACCGCCTACAATTACGACTGGTATGTTTATGACAAAGATTATAATAATTTTGTAATGATCGGCATTGAAAATAATCGTGTTTCTGCCATTTTGTCAAATGCCCCGACGTTTACATTTGCTGGATTCCCGTCAGGAACTCTTAAATCTTCTGCCGATGAATCAATAAAGCCCTATGCCTCAAATTGCATTATTACTTTACTCGAGGATAAAATAGACAGCGATAAAGTTATAGGTATTTATACTACAATAAGCAGCAAAAAGGATACTGTTGATGATTCGGTTCGCTTCCGCTGCTGTGAGATGGAGATTTTCGACTGCACAAATGCTTTTAGGGTTATGAACGGAAAGGAACCTTTAGCTTATAGCGATACCGTTTCTGAGGTCGCTTTTGTGCATAGCAAAGACATGGGCGAAAAAGATTATTTTGACCATACAACACCGGAAGGGAAGACGCTTGAGGATAGATTATCTGAAGTCGGTATTACTGTTTCCAGTGCTTCAGAAAACATCGCTGGTGGGTTAAACAACGGCTATGAGGCATGCTTTGAGTGGATCAATTCCGATAAAAACCGAGCTAATATGCTTGGGGATTATACAAGTACAGGAATAGGTATGGCTGACGGGAAACATTATTTGCACTACTTTACACAGATACTCTATCGAGAAGATCAGGCACAATTAGTAAAATAATTTATATAGACAACGCCCAAAGCATTTATTTACTGCTTTGGGCGTTGTCTTATTTATCTTTAAAGTAATTCACTTTCAATTTTTTTATCAAATAATGAGATCGCAATAGCGAATACTAAGACCCCAATAACAGCAATAATTCCTAATGCCAGCCAGGCATTGATATTTGTATTTATCTTATAAGCTAAGCCATACAGCGCTTCTGCCGCATATGTCGCGGGGAAAATACGACCGATCCACAGCAATGCATTTGGCAACATGCTCACAGGAAACATAATGCCGCTTACTATTATTGATGGAAAAAATATTATCATTGACAGCATACTTGCAAACGACTGGCTCTTAGCTGTTACTCCAATAAGAAGCCCTATTGCAATACTTGCAATTAAAAGCACCGCAATGACTGCAAAAAAAAGGGCTGGATCTTTTGGCAAATCCGAATGAAAAGCGATTGGCGAACAAACGTAAATTATAATAGATACAATAAACAGATGTATAAACGAACTTAAACCCTGGACAAATATTACCGCCCAGCTGGGTATACCGCTAACTCTGAATGCACGCAAGGTTCCGGATTCACGCATTTTGACTAATGGGATAGGCATTCCCATTATGGCCCCCATTGTTATTGCAAGAATAGACATAGAGGCTGCCAATGTGGGCTTAATGTAAGGGTTGGCAGAAGAGAATACCGGCCCAACGACAAAGAAGAATAATATGGGAACCAGATAAAAATTCAAAAGCGTTCCCTTATCACGCAGGTCCATTTTGAACTGTATAGAAAGATACTTAAAAAATGCTTTCATTTCTACTGAACTCCTTCCGAAAGTGCTATAAACATTTCTTCGAGCGTTGGCCGCTCGACTCTGAGATCTTCCACAGTATCGCCAGAGTCTAACACTTTTTTTACTATTTCGATCACTGATTCTGCAATATCTTGGCTTTTCCATTCAAGATATCCATCTTTTTCACTAATAAACACAGCTTTACCGATGTCGTGCCCGGGGAGGAGAGACCCTTTAGCAGTACGGAGCCTAATCCTTGTCTCTTTATTTCCGGCAGCTGTAATCATCTCTGGTGAATCGCAGACAACGATTTTTCCATGAACTAATATCGCAATACGGTCGCAAAGGCTCTCAGCTTCTGCCATGTCATGCGTTGCAAGAAGCACTGTTATACCTTCTGATTTAATAGTGCGGATTTCATCATGCAGCTGAGCTCTGCTTTGCACATCAAGTCCTGCTGTTGGCTCATCCAAAACCAATACTTCTGGATTATTTAAAAGTGCAAGAGCAAGATGAACACGTCTCTTTTGGCCAATTGATAATTGATGATACTGTTTGTTCAAAAGATCCCTGATACCAAATTTATCTATAATACTACTGTTTTTTGTCGCTCCCTGCCATGAGCAAACTAGTTCAATGGCTTCTTTGACCTTGATACACCCCGGCAAACTGGAAGATTGAAGTTGTACTCCAAGCTTTTTATGTAATTTATATTCATCTTGCTGAGGGTCACAGCCGGCTATGGAAATCTTGCCTTTGTTTACTTTTCTTAAACCTTCCAAGCATTCGAAAGTAGTGGTTTTCCCAGCTCCGTTTGCCCCTAAAAGCCCAAAGACCTCACCTCGCTTTACCTCAAGATCAATACCATTTACTGCAGTAAAATCACCGTATCTTTTGACTAAGCCTTTTATTGAAACTGCAATATCATTCATGATTTTTCACCCCTATATCAGAAATATGAATATTATTATTTTCAAGATAAATCGAAAATGCTTTTGTTAAGAAGTTTTTGATCGGCTCTTTAAGCTTTTTCGCCTCTATTGGCCAATTATCTATGTCCTTACCACTCATAATCAAGGTAGATAACATATCTGAATTTCCGGCTGCAAATTCATTAACCATATCCCACCATTGCTTTGCGAGTTTTTGCCCTTCTGCGCCCGCTGGATCAGCATCTAAACTATTTAGTATTTCAAGCTTAGTGAAAACCTCTTTTGCATTTTGCATAAAAGCATAATACTTATCCTGTGAGTCAAATCTCTTTGAAATACCTGCCATCTGTTCTTCGTTGAAATACCTGATAATAAAAGAGTACGGGTTGCCTTCCTTCATAAGTATAAGTATTGTCATTAATTTTTCGACTGTTATTTCTTTGCCGGTTTTCGCTTCTGCGATTACAATATCTAAAGTTTCAGCAATCTTTCCCAAATTTTCGATTTGCTTACTTAGGATATTACGTTGTGATGTAAAAACATTGATTAAATCAACCAAGCTATCCTGCTTTAATACGTTTTCCTTTATTTCGTTTAATGAAAAACCTAAGGATTTAAAGAAAAGTATTTGCTGAAGATTAAAAATATCTTTACGTGTATAAATCCTTCTGCCGCCTTCCGTATACTTTGAACTGAGCAAATTTATCCTGTCATAGTATTGAAGTGTTCTAACAGAAATTCCTACTGTCTGAGCAAGTTCGCCAATTGAAAATACCTCTTCATCTTCCTCCATATTTACTCACCTCGGTTATATCAAAATCAATCCATATACATACTACTACATTACGTTACGTAACTTGCAATACTTTTTTATATATTTTTTAAATTTGGGGCAAAAAAAAAGCCGCAGGCGAACCTGCGGCTTTAAAACTTTGTTTTTATTCAGCTGTTTTTGTAAGTGAAACCAGGTGTTCATATTTTTCTTTTGCTGTTTCTTCAGCATTATTAAACAGCTTTTGAGCTCTCTCAGGGAATGAGAGATTCAAAGATGAATAGCGAACTTCGCCGGAGATAAAGTCTTTATATGAATTAACCGGCGCTTTGGAATCAAGCTGGAATGGATTCTTTCCTTCTTCTTTAAGACGCGGATCAAAGCGGAAGTTATGCCAATAGCCAGCGGCAACAGCAGCTTTTATTTCAAGCTGAGATTTGCCCATTCCTGCTCTGATACCATGGTTGATACAAGGAGCATATCCAATTACTAGGGAAGGACCATTATAACTCTCAGCCTCGCTTAAAGCTTTTATGGTCTGGTTAAAGTCTGCACCCATAGCAACCTGTGCTGTATAAACGTAGCCGTAAGACATAGCTATTGCAGCAAGGTCTTTTTTCTTAACTACTTTACCAGCAGCGGCAAATTGTGCAACTGATCCAGTAGGTGTAGCTTTTGATGACTGACCGCCTGTATTCGAATAGAGTTCTGTATCAAAGACGAGAACATTTATATCTTCTCCGGATGCAATCACGTGATCAAGACCGCCAAACCCAATATCATAAGCCCAGCCGTCGCCGCCGAATATCCAGATGCTCTTTTTAGCAAGCATATCTGCATTCTTTACAGCATACTCTAAAGCTTCCTTGCCCTCTCCGCTTGCTTTTGCAGCTTTCAGAACAGCCTCGACCTCTTCGGAAGCGGCAAGAGAAAGCTTCTTATCATCTTTTACGGCAAGCCATTTATCAGCGGCTGCCTTAACTTCATTGCCCGCAACGCCTGTTGCAAGTTTCTCCATAGCTTCAATCAGTTTTGCACGGCGATGATTTGTTGCAAGGTACATGCCATACCCAAATTCTGCGTTATCTTCGAACAGGGAGTTAGCCCATGCAGGTCCATAACCTTTTTTATTTACTGTGTATGGGGTAGACGGTGAAGATCCGCCCCAGATGGAAGAACATCCGGTTGCGTTTGCAATCATCATTCTGCTACCGAATAACTGAGTTACAAGGCGAGCATATGGAGTTTCGCCGCATCCTGCGCATGCGCCTGAAAACTCAAGCAAAGGCTGTTTGAACTGTGAGCCTTTAACAGTGTTCTCAGCAAAGGGAAGTTCTTTATCGCTGACTTCAGCAACAGCATAATCAAATACTTTCTGCTCACTAAGCTGTGAATCTATCGGCTTCATAACCAAAGCTTTTTCTTTAGCGGGGCATATGTTAACACAGCTTCCGCAGCCTGAACAATCAAGAGGGGATACAGAGATAGCAAATTTATAACCTTCGCAGCCTTTGCCGATCATCTGCTTCATCTTCATGCCTTCAGGAGCTTTAGCAGCTTCATCCGCATTTAGTGCAAACGGACGGATAGTTGCATGCGGGCAAACGAAAGAACACTGATTACACTGGATGCAGTTTTCCGGAATCCAAACAGGAACGTCCACCGCTATTCCGCGTTTTTCATATGCGGCGCTGCCCTGAGGAACAGTTCCGTCTTCACGGCCCTTAAATACAGATACAGGAAGGCTGTCGCCCTTTTGAGCGTTGACAGGATTCAGTATATCCTTAACGTAATCAACAACTTCTTTTCTTCCAGCAAGTTTAACTTCCGGAACAACTTCATCCTTGGCATTTTTCCAAGCTGAAGGCACTTCAATCTTTTTAGCTTCTTTGACGCCCGCTTCAATTGCGGCATAGTTCATGTTTACGATTTTTTCGCCCTTTTTGCCGTAAGACTTTAATGCTGCTTCCTTCATATATTTAACCGCATCGGCTGCTGGAATAATTCCAGTAAGCTTAAAGAAAGCGGCCTGCAGAATTGTGTTGATTCTTCCGCCAAGACCAATCGGTATTGCAATATCAATACCATCGATTATGTAAAACTTAATGTTCTTATTTGCAAGGTCTCTCTTAACATTTGCCGGAAGGTGCTCGTCAAGCTCATCAGCCTTCCATGGGCAGTTAAGAAGGAATGTACCGCCGTTTTTAAGATCTCCGGTCATGTCATACTTTGTTAGGTAGGAAGGATTGTGGCATGCAACAAAATCTGCCTTATTAACAAAGTAGGTGGATTTAATCGGCTTTTTACCAAAACGCAGGTGAGAAACAGTGACGCCGCCTGACTTTTTGGAGTCATAAGCAAAATAAGCCTGAACGTTAAGTTTAGTATTATCACCGATGATCTTTATCGTATTCTTATTTGCACCAACAGTACCGTCAGAGCCAAGGCCCCAGAACTTGCAGGAAACTGTTCCAGCCGGTGTTGTATCGGCAACTGGTTTAAGTTTAAGAGAAAGATTAGTAACATCATCCTCTATACCGACTGTGAAGTGGTTCTTCGGATTCTTAAGCTTTAAGTTATCATAGACTGCAACAGCGCAAGCAGGGTTGAAGTCCTTAGATCCAAGACCATATCTGCCGCCGACAATTGTCACGCCCTCAAATTTAGGTGAGCTTGCGATAGCTGTGCATATATCGATATAAAGCGGTTCACCAATAGAACCTGGCTCTTTTGTTCTATCAAGAACAGCGATCTTCTTAACTGTCTTCGGAAGAGCAGCGAGGAAATGCTTAACTGAGAAAGGTCTGTACAGGCGAACTTTGAGTACGCCAACTTTCTCACCTTTAGAGCGCAGATAATCTATAACCTCTTCAATGGTATCATTAGCTGAACCCATTGCAATAATAACTCTGTCAGCATCGGGGGCGCCATAATAGTTGAACAGCTTATACTTTTTGCCGGTTAACTTGTTAACCTCATTCATGTAGTTTTCAACTACAGCGGGAAGCTCATCATAGAATGAGTTGCTTGCTTCTCTTGCCTGGAAGAATATATCCGGGTTTTGAGCAGTACCGCGAAGTTCAGGATGCTGAGGATTGAGAGAGTTTTTACGGAATTCTTCAACTGCATCCATATCCAGCATTTTAGCTAAATCAGCATAGTCCCAAACTTCAACTTTCTGTATCTCATGAGATGTTCTGAATCCATCAAAGAAATGCAGGAAAGGAACACGACCCTTTATTGCTGATAAGTGAGCAACAGCACCTAAATCCATAACTTCCTGCGGATTGGTGGATGCAAGCATGGCAAAACCTGTTTGGCGGCATGCCATAACGTCTGACTGATCCCCAAAAATAGAAAGAGCGTGTGATGCAAGTGCACGGGCGGAACAATGAATAACACCCGGCAGGAGCTCACCCGCTATTTTGTACATATTAGGAATCATTAAAAGAAGTCCCTGAGATGCGGTAAAGGTGGTAGTAAGAGCGCCTGCCGATAATGAACCGTGAACTGCACCGGCTGCACCGGCTTCAGACTGCATTTCTACTACTTTTACTTCCTGACCAAAGACGTTTTTTACACCCTTTGCAGACCATTGGTCGACAACTTCAGCCATGACCGAAGAAGGTGTAATCGGGTAAATAGCTGCTACATCGGTAAATGCGTATGCAACATGGGCCGCCGCGTTATTACCGTCGAGCGATTTGATTTTTCTACCCATTTGTTATCCTCCTTATTTATATTTATAAAGTTCTAACTAGCCAACTTATATAATACCATAGGTGGCTATATTTCGCAAATAAAATAGTGCATAAAAATGCCTATTAAAAGCATAATGTTTAACCGCAGTTTCACGAATAATAAGGATACTTACTGTCCAGCTTTAAAGGAAAGATACTCCTCGTATGTGCATTGTCTGTCTATAATCCCTTCGCCTGTTATCTCTATAATACGGTTTGCAACCGTTTGAACAAATTCATGGTCATATGACGAAAATAGAACTAAACCTTTGAAATCGATAAGACCGTTATTAACAGCTGAAATGGACTCAAGATCGAGATGGTTTGTCGGCTGGTCAACAACAAGCGCATTAGATCCCGATAACATCATCCTTGCAAGCATACATCTGACCTTTTCACCTCCGGAAAGAACCTGTACGGCCTTGAAAACATCTTCACCGGAGAACAGCATACGTCCTAAAAAGCCGCGCAGATATGTCTCAGTCGTATCTTGAGAATATTGAGCAAGCCAGTGTAATATCGAAAGGTCACAGTCAGCAAAATAATCTGTATTATCCTTGGGAAAATATGATTTAGTTATACTGACTCCCCATTTAAAAGATCCTTCATCAGGTTCCATTTCTTCCATCAGAATTTTAAAAAGCGTAGTTGTTGCTATTTCATTGTCACCGATGAAGGCAATCTTATCATCTTTATTGACACGGAAACTGACATTATCTAAAACTTTTACCCCATCAATAGTCTTGCTTAAACCGTCAACAGTCAATATCTCTTTTCCGGGTTCTCTGTCCATTTGAAAACCAACATAAGGATAGCGGCGGGAAGAAGCCGGCATTTCCTCAAAAGAAAGTTTTTCAAGCAGCTTTTTTCTTGCAGTAGCCTGACGTGATTTTGATTTATTTGCAGAAAATCGGCTTATAAAGTTTTGAAGTTCTTTAGCCTTTTCTTCATTTTTACGGTTTTGATCCTTTAACATACGCTGCATAAGCTGACTGGATTCATACCAGAACTCGTAGTTACCCACATACATACGGATTTTTGTATAATCTATATCAACTATATGTGTGCAAACTGTGTTCAAAAAGTGACGGTCGTGGGATACTACAATGACTGTGCCTGGATATTCAAGCAAAAAATCCTCGAGCCAGTTTACAGACGGAACATCAAGGTGGTTAGTCGGCTCGTCGAGTAAAATAATATCTGGTTTGCCAAACAGCGCTTGAGCCAATAATACCTTGACGCGTTCATTTCCGGTAAGTGTATTCATCATAGAGTAAAGGATGTCAACAGATAGCCCAAGCCCCTGAATAAGCTTTGAAGCATCTGATTCCGCGTCCCAACCGTTCAGCTCAGCAAATTCCGCCTCAAGTTCAGAAGCGTATATACCATCCTGTTCCGTAAAATCCGTTTTCGCGTAAAGCTTTTCTTTCTCATTAATGATTTCATAAAGTCTTGGATTTCCCTGAATAACTGTATCCAAAACAGTAAAATCCTCATAAGCATAATGGTTTTGCTTCAGCACCGACATTCTGGTATTGGGAGGGATAGTAACCTCCCCAGTAGTTGAATCAAGTTCTCCAGACAGTATTTTAAGAAATGTGGATTTTCCAGCACCGTTTGCGCCTATTATCCCATAACAGTTACCCGGAGTAAATTTCAAGTTAACATCTGAAAATAAATTTGTTCCGTCAAAATTTAAACTAACATTAGATACGGTAATCAAGTTTCCTCCAAATGGCGTGATTTTTATTAGCAAATGCCGCCACGCTCCTGCTCATACAAAAATGTATTATAACAGTTTTTTATATTGTGGACAAGATTATAAAAAGAAAGTTTACAAAGGGAAAAGATTGCTTTGACAAAACGAGTTTAATCTGTTAAAATATTATTTGTTTCGGGGTGTAGCTCAGCTTGGTAGAGTGCTTGGTTTGGGACCAAGATGCCGCAGGTTCGAATCCTGTCGCCCCGACCACAAAAATCCATGTGCCAGTTCACATGGATTTTTATTTTTATACGAAATCTCTATATAATCGTTAGACCGGACAAAACATCACATAAAAAGTCGGGCATGGCCGCATGAAAATTGATATGATTAATATGCAGAGAGGGGGTAGTGATTGTGGGATGGATTGAAGGGATAAGTGAAGCGATCAGTTATATCGAAGAAAATATAACCGAAGAGTTGACAATTGAAAGCATTGCAAAACGGGCATTTGTATCCCCGTTTTATTTTCAAAAAGGGTTCGCTATGCTCTGCGGTTTTACGGTTGGAGAGTACATCAGGCAACGCAGGCTCACACTTGCCGGCAGTGAACTTGTTTCTGCAGATGAAAAAATCATCGATATTGCTCTGAAATACGGTTATGATTCACCCGATAGTTTCACAAAAGCTTTCACACGTTTTCACGGCGTCACCCCTACTGCTGTTCGAAAGGAAGGGGCAATGATAAAATCCTTTGCTTCTCTCAAAATCAAATTTTCATTGGAGGGCGGTTATATTATGGATTACAAAATCGTTGATAAGGATTCATTTACGGTCATTGGCGCATCAAAGGTATTCAAATACGATAATGCAAAAGCAGAGATTCCGCAATTCTGGACGGAGCATTATAAGGCAGGGAAAGGCAAAATTGTTTGCGGAATGTATGGAATATCAATTGATGAGAGTATGGGTTCCGATGAATTTGAATATCTGATTGCAGACAATTATGATCCATGCGCAGAAGTGCCGGATGGGTTTGTTACGAAAGTTATTCCGAAACACACATGGGCTGTGTTTGCCTGCAAAGGTGGAATGCCGAAATCTCTGCAGGATGTGAACCAGAGAATCTTTTCGGAATGGCTGCCTAATTCTAAGGATTACGAAATTGCAGCAGGCTATAATATTGAAATGTACACCAATGTTAATGATTATCCAAAAGGAACTCAGGACGAAAACTACTACAGCGAAATTTGGATTCCTGTTAATAAAAAGTAAGTGCATAAAAATGAAACAATTAATTGATCACACTTACTAGAAAAAGCCATGTGTCAGGATTTAAATTGACACATGGCTTTTAGTTTGTAATTATGATTATGAGCTTAAATACCTCGAGATATATTTTTCTCTTCCCAATGCCTTAAAAAGCTCAATTGTTGTTCCGTGTGAAAATAATGCTCACTATTATGAACAGTCAAATCAGCATTGAATCTTTTGACAAAATCATCGATAACATTCCGTTCTGTCAAAACATCTTTTACGCCGTACAAAATTGCGGTAGGAATGTCCCATTTGGTTATGGGATGCTCTCTAACATAACAATAATAGTCCCAATCAAGAATTTCGCCCATTGGCGTTTGTACTTTTTTCTTATCTTTTAACGTTTCTTCACTGACGCCAAACCATTTCATCATATTTTGAATAAGGCGTTCCATATCAAGGATGGGGGAGAGAAACAGACAGTTTTTAATCGGGTAATTACTGTATGCAAGTAAACTGAAATATGCTCCAAGGCTATTTGCGTATAAACAAATGTTACTCCAATATTTTTTTACATAATTCCAAATAGTGTTGAGATCGTGGATACCATTCCAGACATCACATGGATAATCATCGTTTTTCCGTTCGCCATGCTCAGGAAGATCAAAGCTTAAAACTTGAAAGTCCTTTTCTGCCGCTAAGGCAACAAATTCCTCTGCTTCTTCCTTGCATGACATTTTGCCGTGAACAAAAATATATATATTATCTGATTTTTCACCCCATAAAATAGCAGGGATGTTATCAATCTTCATTAATGTTTTAACCATTGATTTGCTCCAATTTTGTTTTTAAATGTTCAGCATCTTTTCTTAATATTATATTGTTATTAATCCGCGATGTCAACGCTCAGCGTCTTCGCTTAACTTGTTAGGAATCGCTTTAAATAATTGACAAAATAGGATAATTGTTTTAATATATTAGAAATACAAAATTCGAGAGTTTTGAATTAGCCTTAGCATTTTTAATAAACAGCATAATTAAAAAAAATGAAATTCCAAGCAAATACGTATATTAATAAATGTTAATGCCTTCGTCAAATTTTCGAAGGCTTTTTTGTTACCTGTTTTAGTAAATAAAATCTGGAGGGTTAATACATGTACACCGCTTTTGCTGACCGAATGAATCACGTTAAAAAATCATTTATCAGAGAAATACTAAAAGTCACAGAAAATCCAGAGGTCATATCCTTTGCGGGGGGCCTTCCTATTCCATCTTCATTTCCATTAGAGGAAATAAGTGCGGCAGCACAAAAAGTCCTGAAAGAAGATGGTCAAAATGTGTTACAATACAGCACAACGGAAGGATACAAGCCCCTTAGGCAGATGATTGCAAATCGGTATTATAAGCGCTTTGGACTTAAAATTGACGCTGATGATATTTTGATAACAAATGGCTCTCAACAGGGCTTGGATCTTATATGTAAAGTTCTTTTAAATAAAGGTGACGACGTATTAATCGAAAAACCCGGCTACTTGGGTGCAATACAAGCACTTTCAATCTTTGAGCCAACTTTCCATACAGTTCCTTTACTCAATGATGGTGTTGATGTCAACCAGTTAGAATTGCAAATAAAACAGCATGCTCCAAAGCTATTTTACGCTGTAACTAATTTTCAAAACCCTTCTGGCCTGACATATTCATTGGAGAACCGTAAAAAAGCCGCTGGAATTTTAAAAAGTTCAAATACGTTGTTCATTGAAGACGATCCCTACGGCGAACTTAGATTTATTGGTGAAGATGTCCCATCCATAAAAACTTTTCTATATGATAATTCCATACTTTTAGGGTCATTTTCTAAAATAATTGCACCGGCAATGCGGCTAGGGTGGATTTGCGCAAAACATGAAATAATGGAGAAGCTAATTATTGCAAAACAAGCAGCAGATCTTCATACAAACTATTTCTCTCAAAGAGTAGTATACCAGTATTTGATCGATAACGATATCGAAGTACATATCAGTAAAATTAAGGGCATGTATAAAAAACAGCGAGACTGCATGACTGAAATGCTGGGCAGATATTTCCCGCCGGAAGTGTCGTTTACAAAGCCTGAGGGCGGTATGTTTATATGGGTAACGCTTCCTAAGTCAATGTCATCAGTAGAGCTTTTTGAAATTGCCTCTAAAGAAAATGTTGCTTTTGTTCCTGGCGATCCGTTTTACGTCAGTGAAAACAATACAAACACGCTGCGGCTAAATTATACTAACTCAAATGAAGAAGAAATTGAAGAGGGAATAAAAAGACTAGGAAAAACAATTAAAATGTTGCTTAAATAGATAAAATGCTTTGTTCATTTCAGTTTGAACAAAGCATTTTTATCTGTTACTATAATATTCTAATTTTAAAAGTAAAGACTATTATTACTAATCCACAATAGATTTATTTAAATGACTACTAGTTGGAATTTCGGAGGCATATGAATAAGTTTTTTAAAAGTCCCAAAGCAATAATAATTATTATTACTATTATTATAATAATAGTCGCCTCAGTTATATTAACCTCACTATTGAACAAAAATACAAATAAGCTGCACACCGATTCAGCGACTCAAATAACAGAAAGAGAAACTCCAAAAAATATAAGCTTTATAAAACTATAATTAGTTTTAACCTTTCTTTTACTTGCTTATAAATAAATAATATGGTACTATTTCATGGTAAAATAATAGCTTGCTTTTGTAATTATTTTACCTCAGCTAATTTACTTAACGTTTAATAGCTGAATATTATTATTATTTGTATTGTTGGAGGGTGTTAATATGACGTTAATGGAGCAGGAAATCAAAGAACAGCCACAAGTTTTGAAAGATTGTATAAAAAACAATCATGATGTTTTATTACGTATTTCTGACGCAGTTAAATGTAAAAAACCGACATATGCAGTTGTCGCTGCCAGGGGAACATCAGATCATGCCGCTACATATTTTAAATATCTTGCAGGTGTATACGCTGGTATGCCTGTTACACTTTCGGCCCCTTCGATCACCACTGCATACGGCTCAAAGCTTAAATTAAACGGCGCAATCGTAATTGGCGTGTCGCAATCCGGAAAAGCTGCAGACGTTTTGGCGGTATTAGATCAGGCGAAAGAGCAGGGTGCAATAACAATAGCTGTGACCAATTTTGATGATTCACCTCTTGCTAAAATTGCTGATTTTCACTTAAACTGCACTGCGGGGCTAGAACGCAGCGTTGCTGCAACAAAAACATATACTGCACAGCTCATGCTTCTTGCACAAGTTGTTGTTTCAATATCTGGAAACGAGGAACTAGCTAAAAAACTCGATAAAGTTCCAGATTTAGTTGAAAGAACCCTTTCGGATACAACATCTCTTGAAAATCTTGTTTCACGTTTTCGTTACATGAATGAATGCTTTGTGCTTGGACGCGGATATTTATATCCGGCAGCATTGGAGGCAGCGCTTAAAATTCAGGAAACTTGTTACGTTCGGGCGCGCGGCTATTCAATTGCAGATTTCCATCATGGTCCATTTGCAATGGTCAACCGTGATATCCCGGTTTTCTTCATGGGGGCGGACGTTCAAACTGATAAAGACACTATTGAAATGATTGATAAAACTAAAGAAACAGGAGCCGAAATTACTGTTATTACTAATAAAAAAGAAATCGCAAATAAAGCTGATTTTTCAATAATGCTTCCGCCGGAAGCCGAAGGGGATATAGCCGTATTTGCAGCGGCAGCAGTTTCCCAGCTCTTTGCATGCCGGCTTTCAGTGCTGAGAGGAAATAATCCTGATACTCCGCGAGGCTTAAACAAGGTTACAATTACTAAATAAACCGGTTGTATTAACAGGCTTATATATAACAAATTGCATAAATAAGCGACTATAAAAACACCCGAAATATCCACTTATTATGGATTTTCCGGGTGTTTTTTGCAATCTTATTACGTTTGGACTTTTTAACAACCGATTATTTTTTTAGAACAAAATCTCCAATATCATCAATTGCATTTTGTGATACATGAGCGGGATAAGAATATTCATTTACAGTACCTTCAACCGAAGGATCTCCACCTTTATATTCCATAAATAAATGATTTAAACCAGGATATGATTTAAACACTGCTTTTGAATTTCCGGAAAATGCCTCACGCGTAAGATCAAAGTCTTTCTGATAAATTTGAAAATCTGATTCTCCGCGCATAACGAGAATTGGTTTTGTCATTTTTTTTGCTTGATCGTAAGCGTTAAAACTATTTAAGTCCTTCATATAACATGCTGACATTCCATAAATTTTATCTGTAACTTTTTCGCCGTTCATTAATGCCGTAAGTTTATCTGCCTCTGCTTTAAGCTGTTGTTCATATGGTGCTTTCTGTTCAGCATTTAGATTTTGTTTATCCAATAAGTAATTATTTTGGTCTATAATTATCTGATCTAAAGTTCTTACGCTCCCTGCCATCATGATATATCCTGCGGCATCTTTTGTCATACTGTCTAATCTGGGTATAAGCATGCCGCCTAAACTATGTCCAAGTATATATATTTTATTGCTGTCAATCCTACTTTCTTTTTTGGCCGTCTGAATTGCATAAATGACATCATCCAGTGTCTCATCTTTAACAGTAAAATCAGATTTCTGACCCATTTCATTCCCATAGGTATATGTGCGTTTATCATAACGCAGCACTGCTATTCCTTTCTGTGCAAGCCCATATGCAATATCTTGAAACGGTTTGTTTGTATAAACAGTTTCGTCCATATCATGTACGCCCGATCCCTGAACCAGTATTACCAGCGGCAGATTTTTACCCGATTTCGGCATCGTAATACGACCATCAAGTCTCCATTTATCCCCGACCGTTACCTTTTCTTCTGTAACTCCGGAGGGTAGGGATGGGGCAGCATTATTCAAATCGACATAATTAAACCAAAGTCCGCATATTTTATAATCTTTATCATATGTTATTTTAACATTTAGGCCATTGTTTTCAAATTTTAATTTTACATTCATTATATAACTTCCGTTTGATCCAGTGCTCGCAACAGAATATACAGATTTATAAGCTCCTATGGACGACGTGACACTTTTCCATGATTCTTCTAATTTCTGCGGAGGCAGTGCAGCTAGCATTTTATCATCGAAATCTTTTGTTGCATCATTGAAATTTCCATTTGTTAAAGCGTTAGCAAGTGCAATTGACCGAGAATCTATTTCTTTTTGCGCGTCTTGTGGAATTGAGCTTTGCTTTACCTTTAGAGCACATGAAACCATTAGTAAACTAAGAACTGCTAAAGTAAAAATAAAGATTACCTTTTTCATATAATTCTCCTTATATCAGAAAACCTCCCGTTGTTAAACAACAGGAGGTTTTTTTTACTGTTCTTTTTAAAACATGGTCGTTGCATCAAGTGCAACAGTTAGTAATATAAACAGTGCAGCAATAATTGTTGTCCACTTTTTAAGCTTTTCTTCAATCGTCCTTCCCTTGTTTCTTCCAAAGAACGTTTCAGCGCCGCCTGTTATAACACCTAGGTTTGCATTTTTACCTTGTTGCATCAAAACCACTATAATAATTATAAGACACGCAATCATTTGTAGAATAGAAATAACTATCTGCGGGGTTGACATATTAAAAACCTCCAATTAAACAATTCACTTAACAGCAGTATGTTACCACAACCGATAACGGTTTGCAAGTATTTTTTACCTTAGATTAGCAGTTATTCATCCTGATTTTCGATTATTTCTTCATTATCCTCATCTTCAGCAGCATCTTTTTCAGTCCTTGCAAGTGTAACGACTGAAACTCCATCTGCAAGCTTCATAACTTTGACTCCCTGAGTAACTCTGGAATAAATCGGTATATCATTTGCGTCCATTCTGATAATAACACCGTCTGAAGAAATCAAAATTATATCGTCGTCGTCGCTTACTACTTTTATTCCTGCTACTTTTCCCGTTTTATCAGTTATATTATAATTCGAAATGCCCTTGCCGCCACGGCTCTGAACCTTGTATTCACTGGTTTCAGTCCGTTTACCATAACCGTTTTCAGTTACGGTAATAAGTCTGCATCCTGGTTTATCAACAGCCATTCCTACGACATAATCGCAATCCCTTGAAAGCTCTATGCCACGAACACCATGAGCCGGACGCCCCATAGGTCTAACATCTTTTTCATCAAACCTAATCGCTTTACCCATTCTTGTTGCAATCAGCACTCTCTGCTGATCATCTGTTAAGCTAACGCCGACAAGTTCATCATCTTCATCGAGTAAAATTGCAATTAAACCGCCTTTACGCGCTGTATCATACTCTTTAAGCGAAGTTCTTTTAATTGTCCCTTTTTTAGTTACCATAGTTAAGTACTTACTGTCATCAAATTCGTCTAAATGTATGACTGCATTAACTTTTTCGTCCTGTTCAATCTGAATAAGATTTACAATATTAGTTCCCTTTGCTGTTCTACCAGCCTCAGGAATTTGATATCCTTTGACTTTGTAAACTCTTCCCTTATTTGTGAAAAATAGGATATAGCTATGGGTTGACGCAACAAACAATTCTTCAACAAAATCTTGGTCACGTGTCGTCATTGCCGTTATTCCACGTCCTCCTCTTTTCTGAGAACGATAGGTATTAGCGGGTAAACGCTTAATATATCCGAGATGGGTCATTGTTACAACGCAATCTTCCTGTTCAATCAGATCCTCGAATTCAAAGTCATCAACGGCTGTCTCAATAGCCGTTCTTCTTTCATCGCCATATTTATCTTTTATAGCTATTATTTCATTTCTGATAATTGATAAAACAAGCTTTTCATCACCAAGTATTTCTTTGTAATATTTAATATCTGCCATCAGCTTATCATACTCGGCATCTATTTTTTCACGTTCAAGCCCCTGCAAACGGGCAAGACGCATATCGAGTATCGCCTGAGCCTGAATTTCGGATAAAGAAAACGCTTCCATTAATCTTTCTTTTGCATCGTTATAACTTGTCCGTATAATATGGATTATTTCATCAATATGATCAAGGGCGATTCGCAATCCCTCTAAAATATGTGCACGGTCTTCTGCTTTTTTAAGATCATACTTAGTTCTTCGAACAATGACTTCTTCCTGAAAATTAATATAATGTTTTAGTATTTCCAAAAGGGACATAACTTTAGGCTTTTTGTCCACTATTGCAAGAAGATTTATTGAAAAAGTATCCTGCATTTGTGTAAATTTATATAGCTGATTTAGTACAACCTGCGGATTTGCGTCACGCTTAAGCTCAATTACTATTTTCATCCCGTCTCTGTCTGATTCATCGCGTATATCGGATATACCCTCAATACGCTTGTCTTTGACAAGGTCCGCAATGCTAACTATTAATCGTGCTTTATTAACTTGATACGGGATTTCTGTTACAACAATTCTAAACTTGTTTTCTTTAAATTCCTCGATTTCCGCTTTTGCTCGAACGATCATTTTTCCTTTGCCGGTTGAATAAGCTGAGCGGATTCCGAGTTTGCCCATAATAATTCCCGAGGTAGGGAAGTCTGGTCCCTTTATATGCTCCATTATATCTTCTAATGTTGCATCTGGATTATCTATAAGACAAACAATGCCGTCTACAACCTCTCTTAGATTATGCGGTGGAATATTTGTTGCCATTCCTACTGCAATTCCAGAAGATCCGTTAACGAGAAGGTTTGGGAAACGTGAAGGAATAACAACTGGTTCTTTTAATTTTTCATCAAAGTTCGGAGCAAAATCGACTGTATCTTTTTCAATATCTGAAAGCATTTCATTGGCGATCTTGCTCATTCGTGCTTCTGTATAACGGTAAGCAGCAGGAGCGTCGCCATCTATTGAACCAAAATTGCCGTGCCCATCAATTAGGGGATATCTAAGTGAAAAATTCTGTGCCATTCTAACAAGTGAATCGTATACTGCCGCATCTCCGTGTGGATGATACCGGCCAAGCACTGCACCAACTGTTGTTGCAGATTTACGAAATGGTTTATCTGACGTTAGGTTGTCCTCATACATTGTATAAAGGATGCGGCGATGTACAGGTTTTAGTCCATCCCTGACATCTGGAAGAGCTCGTCCAACAATAACCGACATTGCATATGCGATGTATGATTTTTTCATCTCACCTTGTATATCAACATCGATTATTTTCTGATTATCGTAACTCATCGTAATTCTCCAATCTGATGTTTCACGTGAAACATCTTATATATCCAAATTATCTACTGTATGTGCATATTCCTCAATAAACTGTTTTCGCGGTTCTACTTTGTCTCCCATTAAAACTGTAAATACCTCATCGGCTGCAACAGCATCCTCAAGTTCTACCCTTAATAAAATTCTGTGTTCAGGATTCATCGTTGTCTCCCACAGCTCATGCGGATCCATCTCACCTAGACCTTTGTTACGCTGGATATCGACAGTTGCGTTTTTATCTCCGCCTTTTAACTCTTCGCTTATTTGATCTCGTTCACGATCAGTAAATGCATATCTGATGTTTTTTCCTCTAATTAGTTTATAAAGCGGAGGCTGCGCAATGTAAATGTGCCCGTTATCAATAAGGTTTCTCATAAAACGGAAGAAAAACGTCAGTAGTAAAGTACGTATATGTGAACCATCTACATCGGCATCAGCCATAATTATAACTTTATGATACCTAAGCTTAGATATGTCAAAGTCATCACCGATTCCTGCGCCTAAAGCAGTTATTACTGGCATCAACTTTTCGTTATTAAATACCTTATCTATACGTGACTTCTCAACATTCAGCATTTTGCCCCAAAGAGGGAGTATAGCCTGATATTTACTGTCACGCCCGCCCTTTGCAGAGCCTCCAGCAGAATCGCCCTCTACTATATATATTTCGGTTAAGGCCGGATCTTTTTCATAACAATCTGCAAGCTTACCCGGAAGCGATAATCCCTCAAGTGCGGTTTTTCTTCTTGTAAGCTCTCTCGCTCTTCTTGCAGCTTCACGAGCTCTTGATGCCGTCAGAGCCTTGTCTAATATAATCTTGCCAATCTGCGGATTTTCTTCAAGAATGTATGATAATTTTTCATTTACCATACTTTCGACTAATGTTCTGATGTCTGCGTTGCCAAGCTTTGTTTTCGTCTGACCTTCAAACTGTGCTTCACGCAGTTTTACAGATATGACCGCTGTCATTCCTTCACGAACATCTTCGCCTGATAAGTTTTTATCAGCGTCTTTCAGCATATTATGTTTTCTTGCATAATCATTTAAAACTTTAGTTATTGCTGACTTGAACCCAGTTTCATGCATGCCGCCTTCAGTTGTATGAATATTATTGGCAAAGGAAAGAATAGTCTCGTCATACCTGTCATTCCATTGAATTGCAACCTCAGCGATGCTGTCTTCCTTAGTTGCAGTCATATATAAAACATCAGGATGCAATACTTCTTTATTTTTGTTTATATGCTCAACAAAGCTTACAATACCGCCATGATACTGCAAGGTTTTTTGTTTTACTTCTTCGGTTCTTCTATCAGTAAGTGTAATCTTGATCCCAGCATTAAGAAAAGCTTGCTCACGAAGCCTGTTTAACAATGTATCATAATCATAATTAATTTCATCAAAAATCTCAGAATCCGCTTTAAATGTTATCTTTGATCCTGTTTTTGTAGTTTCTCCAACAATTTTCGGTTCGTGAAGTATCTGTCCTCTTTCATATCTTTGTTCCCAGATATTTTTTCCATCACTAACCTGAACACATAGATATTCAGAAAGCGCGTTAACTACCGAAGCGCCAACGCCATGCAAACCACCAGATACTTTATAGCCTGAACCGCCGAATTTTCCTCCGGCATGAAGAACTGTAAATACTACATCTATCGTGCTGATACCCATCTTAGGATGTATCCCAGTAGGTATGCCACGTCCATCGTCATTGACGCATACAATGTTATCCGGCAGTATATCTACCTCTATATGCGTACAGTAACCGGCAAGTGCTTCATCTATCGCATTATCTACGATTTCGTACACCAAGTGATGAAGACCACGAAGTGAAGTAGATCCAATGTACATACCTGGTCTTTTTCTTACTGCTTCAAGCCCTTCTAAAACTTGAATCTGTGATGCATCATATGTTGCATCAACTTTTGTTGTATTTAAGTCTTCCATTCTATCCTCCAGTGATTATATTAGTTCCGCATCCAAAAGCTGACCTTCAGCCCTTTTCAAAAGGGTAGAAGGAGAAACCTGTGTTAAATAAATTACAGTTTTATTATTTTTATTGCAAACAACAAAACTTTTCGGAATATCAGTTACCACATTTATAACAGAGTCATTTTTTTCAGCAAGCTTCAAAAAGTCACGCGTTAATCTAGATGTTGTTGTATTTTCAATATCAAAAATTCCAACAATAGTATCCTCTTTAACCACAACATCCTGACCAAGATGCAAATACATGGCATCACTCCTAAAATAAAGATGATAAATTCCCATTATCCATTTTAAAAAAAGCTGAATCCTTTAAACTTCTATATTTACCTTTATCACAGCTTGTAAGAATAACCTGTCTGTCTTTTATTTTCTTTAATATATAATTTTGTCTACTTTTGTCAAGCTCACTAAAAATATCGTCAAGAAGCATTACTGGCTGTTCTCCAGAAGAATAATAAATCATATCCGCCTCTGCAAGTTTCATAGATAAAACTGCACTTCGCTGCTGTCCCTGTGAAGCAAACATACGCGCTGATTTCTCATTAATTAAAATATCAATATCATCTCTGTGGGGTCCAATGTTTGAAATACATGTTCTAATATCTTCCTCAGTATTCTCCTGTATTTTTAAAAGTAATCTTTTTTTACATTCATTTATATCACTTAAAAATTCAGTATCAGTTGATTCTTCAAAAAATTGATACTTTAATGTTAAAGTTTCTTTCCCCTTAGAAATTTCCTTATGATTTTCATTACAAATCTCTAAAATTTTGTCAATATAACTTTTACGCATAAATGTAATATATGCGCCTG